>JAVHLC010000010.1:56717-134744 GCA_031082315.1 Thermodesulfobacteriota bacterium | reverse complement strand
CGGGCCGGGTAGAGCGAGGGATGGTGAAGGTAGGAGAAGAGGTGGAGATAGTAGGGATACGTCCGACGACGAAGACGGTATGCACCGGTGTGGAGATGTTTCGCAAGATATTGGATCAGGGGCAGGCCGGGGACAATATAGGGGTGCTGCTTAGGGGTACGAAGCGTGATGAGGTAGAGCGAGGTCAGGTGGTAGCGAAGCCTGGGAGCATAACGCCGCATACGAAGTTTAAGGCGGAGTCGTACATATTGACGAAGGAAGAGGGAGGGCGGCATACGCCGTTTTTCAACGGGTACAGGCCGCAGTTTTATTTTCGGACGACGGATGTTACCGGGATAGTGAAGCTGCCGGATGGAGTGGAGATGGTGATGCCTGGGGACAATGTATCGATGGAGGTGGATTTAATCACACCGATAGCGATGGAGAAGGAACTCAGGTTTGCTATTCGAGAGGGTGGACGCACCGTTGGGGCAGGCGTCATCAGCGAAATAATGGAATAAAATAATTTCCTGGCATCAGGATGGGAAAGAAATATGATTCAAAACCATAAAATTCGTATCCGTTTGAAGGGTTATGATCATAACCTTTTGGATCAGTCTACGGCTGAGATTGTGGAAACAGTGAGGCGTGCCGGGGGGAAGGTGGCGGGGCCCATTCCTCTACCTACGGTAATTAACAAGTATTGTGTCTTGCGCTCTCCCCATGTGGATAAAAAGTCCAGAGAGCAGTTCGAAATTCGGACACATAAAAGGCTTCTGGATATTTTGGAGCCGACGCAACAAACCATCGACGCCCTTATGAAACTGGAACTTTCGGCCGGGGTCGATGTCGAGATAAAACTCTAGAAGATTTTTCGTTTAAAATCTGAAGGTTATAGGATGAAGAGATGATCAGGGGAATGCTAGCGCGTAAGCTGGGAACGGCCCGTATTTTTTCGGAAGAGGGACATTCCATTCCGGTAACGGTGGTAGAGGCAGGGCCTTGTACTATTATCCAGAAAAAAACCAGAGAGAAGGATGGCTACAATGCTGTCCAGTTGGGTTTTATGCCTCAGAAGGAAAGTCGTGTGACTAAACCAGAGGCCGGCCATTTTAAAAAAGCAGGCAAGGGATGTTACCGTTACTTGCGTGAGTTTTCTATTGATGGCGAGGAACTCGAGTCCTATGAATTAGGACAGGAGGTCACGGTAGAAAACTTTGAGGTTGGCGAAAAAATAGATGTGGCGGGGATTAGTAAGGGGCGCGGTTTTGCCGGCGTTATAAAGCGGCATGGCTTCCATGGGGGCAAGGATACGCATGGCTCCATGTCCCACCGTGTCGTGGGTTCTATTGGGGCCAGTTCTTTCCCGTCGCGCGTCATTAAGGGGAAAAAGATGCCCGGCCACATGGGTAATAGCCGGGTTACAGTGAAAAACCTGACCATTTTAGATGTGCGGCCGGATGAAAATTTGCTGGTGCTCAAGGGGTCGGTACCAGGAAGTAAAAATGGCCTGCTGTTGATACATAAATGCCTTTAAGATAAGTATGGCTTATTGAGGGATGTTATAATGCCAGTCCTAGATGTCTATAACATGCAAAAAGAGAAAGTTTCAGAGATTACTCTGAACGATGATGTCTTTAGTGTTCCGGTTCGAGAAGATGTGCTGCATGAGGTTGTGACTATGCAACTGGCCAAGCGCCGTGCAGGTACAGCTTCAACTAAAGACCGGAGTGAGGTCAGCGGTGGCGGGAGCAAGCCCTGGCGTCAGAAGGGCACGGGACGGGCGCGGAGTGGTAGTAATACCTCGCCTGTGTGGAGACGCGGAGGAGCAGTTTTTGGCCCAAAACCGCGTGACTATAGCTATAAGGTGACGCGCAAGGTCAGAAAACTGGCGCTACGCATGGCCTTAAGCGCCAAGCTGAGAGATAGCCAGATGTTGATTGTGGATGATTTTACTTTAGATGAGATCAAGACAAAAAAAATTGTCCAGACCATGAATAATCTCGGTGTAGAAAATGTCTTGATTGTAATGAACGAGCGGCAGGAAAACCTGGAAAAATCAGCCCGCAATATACCTTACGTAGATGTCTTGCCGTACACGGATATTAATGTGCATGACATCTTGATACATAATAATCTGATTTTGCACAGGGATTGTATCCCAAAGATCGAGGAGTTTCTCTTGTCATGAAGGATATATATCAAATAATAAAAGGCCCATGCCTCACGGAGAAAAGCACCTGGCAGAAAGAAAATGCCAATCAGGTTTGTTTTGTTGTGGACCGGCAAGCTAATAAAATAGAGATAAAAGAGGCCGTCGAGCGTATTTTTAAGGCCAAGGTGGCAGCTGTACGGACCCAGGTTAACCCCGGCAAACAGAGACGGGTTGGCCGTAATATGGGATATAGTTCCGACTGGAAGAAGGCCATTGTGACTTTAAGGCCTGGAGAACGCATAGAATTTTTCGAAGGCGTTTAGATAGAGTTTTAGTATGAGGGACGGGTATGCCAATCAAGAGTTATAAACCTACATCACCGGGTAGAAGGACGCAAACTGCTATTGTGGGCGAGGGCCTGTCGGCGGTTGAGGCGGAAAAGAGCCTTCTGGTTCCTATAAATAAGAGCGGCGGCCGAAATAATGCGGGCCGGATGACGGCGCGACATAAAGGCGGGGGACATAAGCGAAAATATAGATTGATTGATTTCAAACGTGACAAGCGTGATGTTTCAGCAATGGTGGCGAGCATTGAGTATGATCCTAACCGTTCGGCGCGCATTGCCCTCCTCCATTACGCAGATGGAGAAAAACGCTACATTTTAGCTCCAGTTGGCCTGGCGGTAGGGGATACAGTGGTGTCCGGCGAAAATGCGGACATTAAGCCAGGCAATGCCCTGCCTATTGGTAAGATGCCCATGGGTACATTGGTGCATAACCTGGAACTACGGCCCGGCAGGGGTGGGCAGATTATACGGAGCGCCGGATCCTATGGTCAGCTCATGGCTAAAGAGGGTAAATATAGTCAGATTAAGTTGCCTTCGGGTGAAGTGCGGCAGGTTCATGTGGCCTGTATGGCTACGGTGGGTCAAGTCGGTAATCTGGAACATGAAAGCGTCTCTTTGGGTAAGGCCGGCCGTGCGAGATGGATGGGAAAAAGACCTCATGTCCGCGGTGTGGCTATGAACCCGGTCGACCATCCTATGGGTGGGGGTGAAGGAAAGTCTTCCGGAGGCAGGCATCCCTGTACGCCATGGGGCTATCCTACCAAGGGCTATAAGACCCGTCGGCGAAAGAGCAGTGATAAACTTATAATTAAAAGGCGTTCCTAGGTATTATCAATCTATTAATACGTGGTTCAGGCACGAGTTTGATGGTCATGTAATTTCGAGGGGGGAGCAGGGTGGCAAGATCAGTTAAGAAAGGTCCCTTTGTAGATGGACATTTAATGAAGAAGCTGGATGAGGCCCGTCAATCTCAAGGGAAAAAGGTCATTAAAACCTGGTCACGGCGGTCAACTGTCATACCGGATATGGTCGGTATTACATTTGCAGTGCACAATGGTAGGAAATTTATACCGGTTTTTGTCTCTGAGAATATGGTAGGCCATAAACTCGGAGAATTTTCGCCCACGCGTACT
The DNA here is from genome assembly GCA_031082315.1 of Thermodesulfobacteriota bacterium. Classification (NCBI taxonomy): domain Bacteria; kingdom Pseudomonadati; phylum Thermodesulfobacteriota; species Thermodesulfobacteriota bacterium. Next base: position 131,131 of record JAVHLC010000010.1, on the reverse strand, counting down.
TTTCATGCCCATTCTGGCGATCGTAAGACCAAAGTTAAGGGGAAGAAGTAGCTTGCAGGGGTTGTTTTTATAGATTTAACGGATAGATCATATACGCAGGCAGGTGATTTTGGACTGGGGAGTGTAAGGAGCTATGGAGTCTAAAGCAGTAGCAAGGCATGTGCGCATTTCTGCAATGAAGGCCAGAACGGTGACCAGACCGGTAAGCGGTAAGAAGGTAAATGAGGCCTTGAATCTCTTGAAGTTTGTACCGAAAAAGGCTGCGCGACTGGTGAGTAAGGTTATCTATTCAGCCTTGGCGAATGCCGCACAGAATCCTAAAATAGACGTGGACACACTTTATATTAAGAAGATATTCGTCGATGAAGGCCCCAGGCTAAAACGTTGGCGGCCTAGGTCCATGGGAAAGGCTAATCGCATAATCAAACGTACGAGTCATATAACCGTAGTTCTGGATGAAAATTAGGAGATAAGGCAGGAGGATAACTTGGGGCAGAAGGTAAATCCGATTAGTTTTAGGCTTGGTTATATAAGAACCTGGGATTCACGATGGTTTGCTAAAAAAGATTTTGCAGCCTTTGTTTATGAAGACAGAAAGATTCGGGACTTCATAAAGAAAAAGCTTTATCATGCCGGGATTTCCAGGCTCTTGATCGAGCGGGCTGCTGATAAGCTAAAGGTGAAGATTTATACCGCCCGGCCCAGCATCGTCATCGGTAAAAAGGGAGCAGAGATAGAGAAGCTTAAACAGGAGATAGAGAAGCAGATTAAGCGGCCGGTTATTTTAGATATTCACGAAGTGCGGAAACCGGAACTGGATGCTCAACTGGTAGCAGAAAGTGTGGCCTTGCAACTGGAGCGGCGGGTTTCGTTTCGCCGGGCCATGAAAAAGGCGGTTTTTACGTCCCTAAGGCTGGGCGCTAAGGGCGTACGGATAGCTTGCGCCGGTCGGCTTGGCGGCGCAGAGATGGCCAGGCGGGAGTGGTACCGGGAAGGGCGGGTGCCGCTGCATACCCTACGCGCCGATATAGACTATGGTTTTGCTGAAGCCAAGACCACATACGGGATCATCGGGGTCAAGGTGTGGATGTTCAAAGGCGAAGTGTTTCCGGAAGCGGGCACTGCGTAAGAAGATTTAACCTAAGAGGAACAATATGCTTAGTCCCAAAAAAGTTAAATATCGCAAGCAGCAGAAAGGGCGTATGAAGGGGGCAGCCTATAGAGGGAGCGCTCTGGCTTTTGGTGATTATGGGCTCCAGGCAGTAACTTGCGGCCGGCTGACTTCTCAACAGATCGAGGCGGCGCGAATCGCTATCACCCGGCATGTTAAGCGCGGCGGCAAGGTATGGATAAGGATATTCCCTGATAAGCCGGTTACTAAAAAGCCCGCTGAGACACGTATGGGTAAAGGGAAAGGGGCCCCGGAGGGATGGGTGGCCGTGATTAAACCGGGGCGCATTCTCTATGAGATGGAGGGAGTCAGCAAGGCAGTGGCTATGGAAGCCCTAAGACTGGCTGCGTATAAATTGCCTCTGCCTACACAGGTTGTATCAAGGAGTGAATTATCATGAAAGCAAAAGACCTCCGTGCCTTAAGTCCGGATGAACTACAGACGAAGATTAAGGACCTCAGGGAGGAGTTGTTCAGAATTAAATTTCAGCATTCGACCCAGCAATTGGAAAATACGGCTAGGTTTCGTTTATTAAAGCGTGATATTGCCCGGGTCGAGACGGTTATCTGTGAAAAATAAAAAGTTTTAGCTTTTGGTCTTGAAGGTGACAAGGAATGAAAGAAGCTGGACATCGTAAAACACAAATCGGTATCGTAGTCAGTGATAAAATGGACAAGACGATAGTTGTGCAGGTAGAACGGCTGGTTAAACATCCTGTCTATAAAAAATATGTCCGCAGGCGGGCCAGGTATAAGGCTCACGATGAAGCCAATGCCTGTAAAGTGGGCGATAAGGTAATGATTGAGGAATGTCGCCCGTTGAGCCGTGATAAAAGGTGGGGGGTAAGACAGGTTATTGAGCGGGCAGTTTAAGGCTAATTAGCTATATCTCCCGGACTAATAATAGCCCACTTGAGGACAATAAGGGGAATAAGGCAATGATACAGACAGAAACCAGATTGAATGTGGCTGACAACTCAGGAGCAAAACTTGTGGGTTGCATCCGGGTGTTGGGCGGCACACGACGACGATATGCCCGTGTGGGCGACCTAATCATTGTTTCTGTTAAAGAGGCCCTGCCCAATTCTAAGGTAAAAAAGGGGGATGTGATGCGGGCCGTAGTCGTACGGACGACTAAAGAATTAGGACGTCCGGATGGAAGTTATATCCGCTTTGATGATAATTCGGCAGTGCTTATTAATGCCCAGGGGGAGCCTGTCGGAACGCGTATCTTTGGGCCGGTGGCCCGGGAACTACGGGCAAAAAAATTCATGAAGATTATTTCTTTGGCTCCGGAGGTACTTTAGGGATGGATAGCCTAAAGACTTATATAAAGAAGAATGACCGGGTAATGGTCATGGTCGGCAAGGATAAGGGTAAGATAGGCAAGGTATTAAGGATTATCCCCAAGAAATATCGGGCACTGGTAGAGAAGGTTAATGTAGCGAAGAGACATACGCGCCCAGGGCCGCTTTCAAAAGAGGGTGGCATTATAGAGAAAGAGGCCCCGGTACACATATCGAACCTGATGTTGGTTTGTCCAAAATGTACAGACCCCGTACGGGTTGGCTTTAAAACCCTTGAAGACGGGAAGAAGGTGCGTATCTGCCGTAAATGCGGTGAACCTATTGAAAATAATAAAGGATAAAAGCGGTATGATGCTGGAGGCTTTGGCATGGCTTCGATGAAGGAGTTTTATCATAAGGAATGTGTGCCTCTCCTGATGAAGGAGTTTGGTTACAAAAATACTATGCAGCTTCCTAAACTGGTTAAGATTATGCTTAACATGGGCTTAGGGGAGGCTATTCAAAATGCAAAAGCGCTGGAATCGGCGACAGAAGAGTTAACTCTAATCGCCGGACAGCGACCGGTGATAACCAAGGCCAGGAAGTCAATAGCTTCTTTTAAGCTGCGCGAGGGAATGTCTATTGGTTGCATGGTGACCTTACGCGGAGACCGCATGTATGATTTTCTCGCAAAGCTGGTGCATGTGGCCCTGCCTCGGGTGCGAGACTTCAGAGGGGTATCTGAAGGGTCTTTTGACGGTAGAGGGAATTACACCTTGGGCATCAAGGAGCAGATTATATTCCCGGAGATCGACTATAATAAGGTTGAAAAAATAAGAGGTCTTAATGTGACCATTGTTACTTCAGCCCAGACTGATGCCGAGGGCAGATATTTATTGAAACTGCTGGGTATGCCATTCAGAAGCTAGATAAGGAGGAATATCTTGGCCAAAAAGTCTTTGATTGAAAAGGCAAAAAGCCCTCAGAAGTTTAGTGCGCGGAGTTACAATCGCTGTCCGCTCTGTGGACGACCGAGGGCTTTTATAAGGCGGTTTGGTATCTGCCGTATATGCTTCCGCAATATGGCTGGAAAGGGTGAAATACCCGGTGTAATTAAGTCTAGCTGGTAAGACTTTGGCCGCCGGATAAAAATAAGAGGTGTCATTAATATGTGCATGACGGATTCCTTGAGTGACCTGCTTACCCGGATAAGAAACGGGGGAAAAGCGCGATTTGAAAAGGTGGACATCCCGTTTTCTAATATGAAGGCTAATGTGGCCCGGGTGTTAAAAGAAGAAGGCTTTATCAAAAATTACAAGATCGTTAAGGATAAGGGACATACCATACTGCGTATCTATCTGAAATATGATGAGAGCAACAAGAGTATTTTTAATTCGCTAAAGAGGATAAGCAAGGCCAGCCGGCGGGTTTATGTCCGGCAGGAAGATATCCCCAAGGTAATGCGCGGCATGGGCATTGCTATTCTTTCCACATCCAAGGGGGTTATGACCGGCGAGGAAGCCCGTAAAAATGCCGTTGGCGGAGAGCTGTTGTGCCAGGTATGGTAAAAGAGAATTTTTATAATGAGACGTAACAAGACGAGTGGAGGTTAGAGATGTCGATGTCGCGGATTGGCAAGAAGCCAATTCCTATACCCAAAGATGTCCATGTAGAGCTGGCGGATGACATAATTACGGTGCGCGGCCGCAGGGGCAGTCTAAGCAGGCCTATTAATCCGGTTGTAAATATAGCGGTTGAAGATGGGCAGATTTTAATAAAGAAAAGAGATGACTCCTCGGCCACAAATGCTTTGGGCGGGTTGACCCGCGCCCTGGTGGCTAATATGGTCACGGGCGTAAGCGCCGGATTTAGTAAAGTTATGGATCTTATAGGGGTGGGATACCGGGTAGAGTTGCAGGGAAATCAGCTCATATTTAATCTGGGTTATTCTCATCCGGTTAATTTTGCCTTGCCCGAGAATATATCGGCCAAGGTTGAGAAACAGACCAGATTAACCCTGGAAGGCATAGATAAAGAACTTCTGGGTTTGATTTGCGACCGTATCAGGCGGCTAAGGCCGCCGGAGCCTTACAAAGGCAAAGGCATCCGTTATGCGGATGAAGTTATCCGCAAAAAAGCCGGGAAGACCGGCAAGAAGTAATTAATTTTTATCCGGAAATCCCAAAAAATCGGATGAGCTGTCAGCACTCAGCTATCAGCGTTCAGCTAATCTGTTGTTTGTATTAGATTTTTTCGCTCAGGCGAATCCGCCTGCGGCACGACTGGAAACAGTAGTTTCCAGATGAACACTAATTAAGAATCCTGAAAAAGGTGTTTCTATGGCAGTATGTAACTTAAAACAAGAGATGAGATTAAAGAGAAAAAAGAGGATACGTGCGAAGATCGCCGGTACCAGTGAAAGACCTCGGTTGACCGTGTTCCGCACCGCTAAGCATATATATGCCCAGATTATAAATGATGAGATGGGCATATCACTGGTATCTGCTTCCACGCTCAGCAAGGAGATCCGTGAAAAAAAGGATAAACTTGAAGGGAAAGTGAATGTGGCCCTGGAAGTAGGGAAGTTGATTGCGGCCAAGGCCTTAGCCAAGGGTATTAAAAAGGTAGTGTTTGACCGTTGCGGGTTTCTTTATCATGGTAGAGTCAAGGCCCTGTCGAATGGAGCCAGAGAAGGCGGGCTGGATTTTTAAAGGGGAGGGGCATCGTTGTTAGACAAAGAATCGGGATTGGAATCTCAGTTTAAATTAATAGACAAAGTGGTCCATATAAACCGTGTCGCCAAAGTGGTCAAGGGCGGAAGGCGGTTTGGCTTTGCGGCCATTGTTGTGGTTGGCGATGGACAGGGCAGGGTCGGCTACGGTCTCGGCAAGGCTAAGGAAGTGCCGGTGGCTATAAGCAAGGCCGTGGAGAAGGCCAAAAAAAATATGATATTAGTGCCTTTGTTAAATAAGACCATCCCCCATGAGATTATCGGGGAATATGGCGCAGGCCGTGTCGTGCTGATGCCGGCGTCAGAGGGGACCGGGGTCATTGCCGGCGGCGCGGTAAGAGCGGTAGTCGAGGTCGCCGGGATACAAAATATACTGACAAAGTGTTTGGGATCGAATAACCCGCATAATGTGGTTAAGGCTACCTTAAACGGGTTGAGCTTATTGCGTAGTCCTGAAAGCGTAGCTAAACGCCGGGGCAAGGCGATTGAAGGAATTACAGCCTAGATAAGTTTTTGTGCAGGAAGGGAAGATGGACAAGGCTATTAAAATAACCTTAAAGAAGAGCGCTATCGGGCGGCCCGGGTCCCAGCGTTTGGTGTTACACGGGCTTGGTTTGACCAGAACCGGCAAGACGGTGGTGCGCAAGGACACACCGGAGATTCGAGGAATGATCCGTAAGGTTATCCATTTAGTTGAGATACAGGAGTAGATGATGACGACTTTACATGAGCTTAAGCCCTCCTCCGGCTCAAAGAGAAAGAGAAAACGTGTCGGGCGCGGAGAGGGTTCCGGCCACGGGAAGACGGCCTGCCGGGGTGCAAAGGGACAGAAGGCGCGATCGGGGGGAGGTGTCTCTCCCGGATTTGAAGGCGGGCAGATGCCTCTTCAGCGGCGCTTGCCCAAACGCGGCTTTAGGAATATTTTCCGAAAAGATTATACTATCATTAACCTTCGTGACCTGGCCAGGTGCGGTGATATTAGCGTAATCGGCCTGGAAGAGATGAAAAAGGCAGGGCTGATAAAAAATCGGGATGCACTGGTAAAGGTATTGGGCATGGGCGAGGTGCAAAAGGCTTTTACTGTTCGCGCCCATAGGATTAGCGAGGTCGCCCGTCAGAAGATTGAATCGGCAGGCGGAGCAATTGAGGTTATAGGTTAAGTGCTGGGCGGTTTTCAAAATATAGCGGGAATCGCAGAACTCAGGAAGCGTATATTTTTTACGCTGATGATGCTGGCCGTTTTCCGGATTGGGGCACAGATACCTACTCCGGGTATTAATACCGAGGCGCTGGCTGCCTTTTTTGCGGCCAAGCAGGGGACACTCTTTGGCCTGTTTGACATGTTCTCCGGTGGAGCGCTGGAAAAGTTTTCAATCTTTGCCCTGGGTATTATGCCCTATATCAGCGCTTCGATTATCTTACAATTGTTAACAGTGGTTATTCCGCATCTGGAAAGGCTTTCCAAAGAGGGAGAGGCCGGCCGGAAAAAGATAACCCAATATACGCGCTACGGGACGGTAGTCTTAAGCATTATACAAGGACTTGGGATCAGCATAGGTCTGGAAAGTATGACCGGGCCGGCCGGTGAGGCCGTGGTGATTTCTCCGGGATGGGGATTTCGGTTAATGGCGGTTATTACGTTGACCTCCGGTACGGCCTTCATTATGTGGTTGGGGGAGAAGATTACAGAGAGGGGTATCGGTAATGGCATATCTCTGATCATATTTGCGGGTATTGTAGCCAGGCTGCCTTCGGCAATTATCAATACCTTCCGCCTTATGGGGACCGGTGCTCTCGGCGCTGTATCTGTACTATTCTTAATTGCTTTGATGGTAGCAGTAGTGGGAGTTATCATATTTATGGAGCGGGGCCAGCGCAGGATCCCGGTGCAATATGCGAAGCGGGTAGTAGGACGGAAAATGTACGGTGGTCAGAGCACGCATTTGCCGTTAAAAATAAATACGGCGGGCGTTATTCCACCTATTTTTGCCTCATCCATAATTATGTTTCCGGCTACTATAGCCAATTTTATCAATATCCCCTGGGTACAAAAAGTGTCTCAGCTTCTGTCGCCAGGAAGTATTTCCCATGAGATCCTTTATGTCGGCTTTATTATTTTCTTTTGCTATTTTTACACGGCTGTTGTTTTTAACCCGGTTGATGTGGCCGAGAATATGAAAAAGCACGGAGGATATATACCTGGTATCCGGCCAGGCAAGAAGACGTCTGAATTTATCGACCGCGTGCTTTCCAGGGTAACTCTTATCGGAGCCTTTTATGTGTCGACTGTCTGTGTCCTTCCCTCTATACTTATAGCCCAGTTTAATGTGCCGTTTTATTTCGGGGGGACGGCCTTACTGATTGTGGTAGGCGTGGCTATGGACACCATAGCCCAGATGGAGACGCATATGGTAGCCAGACATTACGAAGGATTTTTGAAATCAGGACGAGTTAAGGGGCGCAGGTAGGAAATTAAGCGGCCGATAAAATAAATTATATAACGTTGCTGATAAAAGAGAGAGGCCATGAATATTATATTTTTGGGACCACCGGGGGCCGGCAAAGGAACGCAGGCCAAAATGCTGATTGAGAAATATGCTGTTCCGCAGATATCTACCGGCGATATGTTTCGTGCGGCATTGAAAGACAAGACACCACTGGGTATGAAGGCCAAAGAGTATATGGACAAAGGCCAACTGGTGCCTGATAAGATTGTTATTGGATTGGTAGAGGAAAGATTAAAGCGGGATGATTGTAAAAAAGGATATATCCTGGATGGTTTTCCCCGTACAGTGGCGCAGGCTGAGGCCCTGGACAAGGCTCTGGCCGGGATGGGATCCAAGATTGACAATGTTGTTAGTATAGAGGTAGATAACAAGGAACTTGTAAAGAGACTGACCGGGCGACGCACCTGTCGCAAGTGCGGATCTATGTATCACGCTATTTTTAAACCTTCGCTTAACAAAGACGTGTGTGATAAGTGCGGGGGCGAACTCTATCAGCGGGACGATGATACCGAGAGCACGGTAATGTCCAGGCTGGAGGTCTATGACGCCCAGACAAAGCCCCTTATTAATTATTACCAGAAAAAGGGCATATTAAAATCTATTCCAGGGATAGGCAGTATCGACGATATCTTTAATAAGATAGTGAGCATATTGGGCAGTTGAATTGATATCAAGGAAATCCCGACAAAAGATAATCTTAAAGTCTCCATGGGAAAATGAAAAAATGAGGATAAGCAACGCTATCGTTGCCGAAGTCCTGGAGGCCTTGCGGGAGAAGATAAGACCTGGAATCGCTACCATAGAATTAGATGAGTCGGCCAGGCAGATGGTGTGTGCCAGGAAAGCAGATCCCGCCTTCCTGGGATATAGAGGTTATCCCTTTAGCCTCTGCGTCTCGGTAAATAATGAAGTAGTTCACGGGCTACCCGCTGCGACACGTATACTTAAAGAAGGAGATATCGTAAGCTTAGACTTTGGCGCGGTTTACGATGGTTATTACGGCGATGCGGCTATAACTGTTCCAGTGGGTAAGGTCTCAGCCGAGGCCGAGTTGCTGATCAGGACTACGGAAGAGGCCCTTTACCTGGGGATACAGGAAGCCAAGGTCACAAACCGGCTGTATGACATTTCCCATGCCATCCAGAAACATGCGGAAAGCAGAGGGTTCTCGGTGGTCAGGCAATTTGTTGGGCATGGCATCGGAACCGCTCTCCATGAGCCGCCGGAAGTGCCTAATTATGGCCAGCCCGGTCAGGGGATAAGGCTTCAAACGGGAATGGTTCTGGCGATTGAACCAATGATTAATGCGGGCAGTTATGAAGTGACTATTTTGAGCGATGGGTGGACGGCAGTGACCAAAGATGGGAGTTTGTCTGCTCATTTTGAGCATTGTGTGGCTATTACTGAAGATGGCCCCCGTATTTTGAGCCGGCTTGATAGATTAAATTAGGGGATATTTTATTATGCCTAAAGAAGAGGCCATTGAAGTAGAAGGGAAGGTTGTGGAAACACTGCCCAATGCTATGTTCCGGGTTGAGCTGGAAAACGGTCACAGGATACTGGCACATATATCAGGAAAAATGAGGATGCATTTTATTAAGATATTGCCGGGAGACAAGGTGAGGGTAGAACTGTCGCCGTATGATTTGACCCGGGGCCGTATTATTTATAGGGGAAGGTAAGATAATTATGAAGGTTAACCCATCTGTTAAGAAAATCTGTAGTAAGTGCGTAATCATTCGAAGGCGGGGTGTAGTTCGGGTGATTTGTGAGAATCCAAAGCATAAACAAAAACAGGGATAGCCTGTTTAAAGGAGGCATCGATTGGCTAGGATTTCAGGAGTTGATTTACCGGGCGGGAAGCGACTGGAGATCGCCTTAACCTATATGTACGGCATCGGCCGTAAGACGGCCCAGGATATCCTGACTAAAGCAGGTATTGACTGGAACAAGAAGAGCGATAATTTAACTGACGACGATATTAACAAGATCAGAAAGATTATCGATGCGGATTATAAAGTAGAAGGCGACCTACGCCGTGATATCTCTATGGACATAAAGAGATTGATGGATCTGGGTTGTTACCGTGGATTGCGGCATAGAAAGTCTTTACCGCTTAGAGGGCAACGGACGCGTACGAATGCCCGTACCCGAAAAGGGCCGAGGCGATCTATGCTTAGCCGCAAGAAGGGATAGATTTTATAAGGAGGGAGCATGGCTCAAGTAAAGAGGTCGGGACGAAAGAAGAAGGAAAAAAAGGATATCCCTGAAGGTATCGCTCATATCCAATCAACTTTTAATAATACTATCATCACCATTACGGACAAAATCGGCAATGTGGTGTCGTGGTCCAGCGCCGGTTGCCAGGGGTTTAAGGGCTCGCGCAAGGGGACTCCTTTCGCTGCACAGACGGCGGCCAGTGATGCGGCTAAAAAGGCTATGGAATGCGGGATGCGGCACATCGAGGTCTATGTCAAAGGGCCGGGGGCCGGCCGTGAGGCGGCGTTGCGGGCGCTGCAGGTGGCAGGTTTTAACATCAGCTTTATTCGTGACGTTACCCCCATTCCTCATAATGGATGCCGTCCTCCCAAGAGAAGAAGGGTGTAAAACTGCCCATGTCCGGTTTGAAAAAAATATAAGGAATATAGAGGAGGTCTTAACTTGGGTAAATACACAGGTCCTGCCTGTCGTTTGTGTCGGCGGGAAGGTTCAAAACTTTTTTTGAAAGGTGACCGGTGCTATTCGGATAAATGTGCCTTCGAACGACGTAGTTATGTCCCCGGGCAACATGGGCAGGCCAGGGTAAAGGTTTCCAATTATGGTCTGCAATTACGTGAGAAGCAGAAAGTCAAAAGGATGTATGGACTGTTGGAGAGGCAGTTCCGTACATGCTTTGAGAAGGCCGACTGGCAGAAAGGCGTGACCGGTACGAATCTGCTGGTTTTATTGGAGCGCCGTTTAGATAATGCAGTCTATCGGTTAGGGTTTGCCAGCGCGCGCAGACAGGCCCGACACCTGGTAAGACACGATCATTTTCTGGTTAACGGTAAAAAAGTTAACATCCCTTCTTATCTGGTGAAGGTAGGGGATATTATAGAGATTAAAGAAAAAAGCCGGTCTATTTTGGTCATAAATGAGGCCATTGAAGCCGTAGTAAGGCGGGGCGTTCCTCAATGGCTGGAATTGGACAAAGATAACTTTAGGGGCACGGTTAAGGCCTATCCGATGCGTGAAGACCTGACCATGCCTATGCAAGAACAGCTTATTGTAGAATTATACTCGAAGTAAAAAAGGAAGTGGCGGATATGCCTAAAGAATTTACCAACTTGTCTGTACGAAACTGGCGGGAGTTGATAAAACCCAAGAAGGTGGAAATCGCGACAGACACTCATACTAATGCCTACGGTAAGTTTGTCTGCGAACCGTTGGAACGCGGTTTTGGCATTACCCTGGGCAATGCCTTACGCCGGGTTTTGATCTCCTCGCTGCAGGGTGCAGCCATAGTTTCCATTAAGATAGACGGTGTTTCTCATGAATTCTCAACCATTCCAGGCGTAATGGAAGATGTCGCGGACATCGTCCTGAACTTGAAAAATATTCGCTTCAAACTCCATGCTGATACGCCTAAGACTGTTCGTATCGAGGCAAAAAAGAAAGGCGTAGTCACGGCAGGTGATATTATCACCGATGGTACGGCAGAGGTCTTAACCCCTGATCTACCGATAGCCACTCTAACCGGCGGTGGCGCTCTGCGCATGGAGATGGTAGTTAAATGGGGGAAGGGTTATGTGCCGGCGGAGAAGAATAAAGAAGAGGGGCAGGCCATCGGGGTCATACCTATAGATGCCATATTTACACCCATAAGAAAGGTCAATTACGTAGTAACTCATGCCAGAGTCGGACAGATCACCGATTATGATAAATTGAACCTGGAAGTCTGGACAGACGGGAGTGTCATCCCCGAGGATGCGGTGGCTTATGCAGCAAAGATATTAAAGGAGCAGTTTTCTGCGTTTATCAATTTTGCGGAAGAGCCGGAAGTTGAGCCGAGGGAGGAGCTTAAAGAGGAGAAGACCGCCATCAACGAAAATATTTACCGTAGCGTAGATGAATTGGAATTATCGGTTCGCTCCGCTAATTGTTTAAAGAATGCGGATATCCACCTGATAGGGGATTTGATACAAAAGACCGAGGCAGAAATGCTCAAGACAAAGAATTTTGGCCGCAAGTCTCTTAACGAGATCAAAGAGATATTGACTGAGATGGGTTTGTACCTGGGAACGAAATTAGAAAATTGGCCCCCTCCGCCCGCTGAGATTGAAAAGAGAAGAGGAGAACAGGGATAATGCGACACAGGAAGGCAGGAATAAGGTTAAGCCGCACTACGGCCCATCGTGAGGCCATGGTACGGAATATGGTTACCTCTTTGTTTATGCATGAAAAGATAAAGACCACCGATGCCAAGGCTAAAGTGCTAAGGCGCGTGGCCGAGCAGATGATTACTCTGGCTAAGCGCGGAGATATTCATGCCAGGAGGCAGGCCCTGGCAGTCATCCGTGATAATGGGATTGTAAAAAAACTCTTTGAAGACCTGCGCAAACATTTTGTTGACCGGCCGGGTGGATATACGCGCATAACAAAGATAGGCATGAGACATGGAGACGCAGCTCCGATATCTTTTATAGAGCTGGTTACAGGCGCTGCTGAGGGAGAGAAGTCCCGAAGTAAAAAGGGTAAAGGAAAGACCGCGGCCAAGAAACGGATCGCTTCCACCAAGGCTACATCTGTAAAATCGAAAGGGACTGAAAAGAAAAAAACTGTAAAGAAGAAGGAGACTACGGAAGAAAAAGTGAAGGCCGAATCTCCTGAATAGTAATTAATGCTCATCCGGAAACTACCGTTTTCGGATTCAAGCTTTCAGCGATTCCAGTCAGTATTAGCAAGGCGTTATAGCAACCAATTTATCAGGCTGTACCCCCCAGGTACAGCCTGTTTTTTTTGATAACAGCTTGAGAAGCCAATGTTGTTCTTTGTCTTATCAATCCTATCCCCTTAATATTTAAATAGATTTTTTCTTATTGTGTTATTCCGCAAATTCTTATACGATTACCCCTAATGCAGATCTCGACGAAAAAAGTCGAGTCGATATAATATATAATGTTCGGCATTAACAAAGGAGAAATGTGACATCTTGTGGGGCTACTATTTGAATGGGATCCTAAGAAGGCACGGCTAAACGTCAAAACACATGGCATCTCTTTCGACGAGGCGAGCACGGCATTTCGTGACCCGTTGTCACAGACGATTGACGACCCCTTGCATTCCGAGGACGAGGAACGCCTTGTCCTAATTGGACGATCCATGCAAGGGCGACTCTTGGTTATCGTCCATACGGAGAGAGGCGATCGAATACGTATTATCAGCGCCAGGTTGGCGACAAAAAAAGAGAGGGTTCGGTATGAAGAGAATGAAGAATGATCCAGACATGCTGGAGGAGTACGATTTTACTGGTGCAGTCCGAGGAAAATATGCGAAGCGGTATGCGGAGGGCTCCAACGTCATAGTCATTGATCCCGACGTGGCTGAGTATTTTCCCGACCACGACTCGGTCAACGACGCTCTCCGCAGTTTAACTGCCATTATTAAGAGGCAGAGGAGGGCCGAACAAGGTCATGAGGGATGCTCGTAAACTCGCGCCCCGCATGCCCGGCGGTATGGTAAACTTCGCAAACGGACTGGAGACTGCACAAAAGAGGCAAGAAAATGACCTTCCATCATGGCGGAATCTTATTAGTCGTACTTGGTGACTGCTGACCGCTTTAGTCAGTATTAGCAAGGCATTATAGCAACCAATTTATCAGGCTGTACCTCCCCCGGTACAGCCTGTTTTTTTTGATAACAGCATGTTAAGAAAGGGATGTACTCGCCGGATTGGGGTGCAACATCGATGGAGATTCGGATATTGGTGGAGGATGAAGATGATGATAGTGGGCAAAGCCCACCCTACAGGGCTGTAATAAAACCTTATAGTTTACGTCAAGTTATTTTTTCGCCTTGACCGGGTAAAAAAATCTGTGCTATGTTTATCCGTCCATCTAATAACTGGTTGGGCGACAGAAACGACAACAGGAAAGCCGCCATGTCTACTTCGAACAAAATACTGCGATGGATGTGTTTCGTTCCCGCCGGGATTATTGCCGCGGCGCTCGTAATGTTCCCCCTCCATTGGCTTGTCATGATAAACCTCGGCGGTTGGGGTATCGATCCAATAATCGAGATTCGGGACCCCAGGACCCTTCGGAATATTGAATCAATCCTTCAAGCAGCATTTGGTCCTTTGGCGTTTATATACTTTGCAGCCCGAACTGCGCCTAATCATAGACAGATCACTTCCGTCCTACTCTCCGGCATTATCGTAATAGGACTGCCTATTCTCGCATATTGGTGGAATGCAAATACCATTTCCAAGGGGAGTGGCATTCTTATCGAGCACGGATTCGCTCGGGTTCTTGCCAACGTAATCGGCGTAGCGGGAGCGATATATTTGATACGTTCTCATGAACGGAAGGAATTCAACCTGGGGAGCATAGATCATGCGGATCAAAGCGGCTCCCGTCGCTGACCTTGCTCGAATGTGGGGACGCTGGTAGAAAAGTAAGTTGACAATGTATTAGGAAAGCGATGAATGCGAATGCATGCCAAGATTAGCCTTGTAGGGTGGGCACAGCTTTATCGTGCCCACCGAAACCTGTAATGTGTCGCGGAAATGGGTCAAATTAAATGCCAAATTATCGACGAGCACGGGAGGGGCATGCGTATTTCTTCACGGTTGTTACATATCGACGGCAACCGATTCTATGTCTCCCGAAATCGAGAGACCTGTTACGTGAAATCCTTTCTAAGGTGTGCGGCTCGCATCCTTTTATTATCGAAGCGTGGGTTTTGCTGCCGGATCATATGCACTGTATTTGGCGGCTGCCCCAGGGGGATATGAACTATTCACTGCGGTGGGGATTAATCAAGGCGGAATTTACGAAAGGATCCAAGGTGTGGCTTGACCGGCCGAAGGGGACTACCTCACGGGAAAAGCACAGAGAGGCCACGGTGTGGCAACGAAGATTTTGGGAACACATGATTAGAGACGACCGGGACTTTTCGGCCCATTGTGATTACATCCATTACAATCCGGTAAAGCATGGGATTGTGGACGCACCGAGGGACTGGCCGTATTCGACTTTTCATCGCTATGTTGAGAAAGAAATCTACTCGCCGGATTGGGGTGCGACACCGGTGGAGATTCCAATCGACGTCGGTGGAGAATGAAGGACGACAAAGACGGTGGGCAATGCCCACCCTACGGGACTCCGCTCCGTTCCTATAATTAAGAAAGGAGTTTTGTATGCGATCAATCTCAATATTCTTCTCAGTTGCGATGGTCTTCTTATCCGGCTGTGCATCGATGTTCTATGCATCAACGCAAATGCCTGTTCAGGGTAAAGAAGAGCTTGCCAAAATTAAAAATCCCGCGTTAGTTAAAATCGAGAGAGAGGATAATATGTGGGGCGGAGCAATACCTTTCGTCATTTATGATGGGAAAAAAGAAATTGGACGTTTAGGTCCATCTGGTGCTTTTGATTGGAAAAGAGAAGCTGGTTATCTTAAATTAACAATTACTGGTGCTGTAAGAACGATTGTTGGCCCTAATCTTCCGGATGAAGCTATTTATGAGGATTATATAGATAATGGTGCTACTCTTAGTTTTCTAAGTGGTCTAAATGTTGATCGTAAAATTGCTATTTGGATTAAGCCACAGCAGAAACAAGCGCCTGAAGATATTATTGCCTTTGGTAGAGCAGAAGACTTGAATACCATCAATGCCTATGAGACATTCATGAAAACCTATGCAAAAAGTTCAAAGGTTGATGAAGCAATTAGGCGATGTGATAACGTAATCGAAAAGGCCGGAATACTTAATATAGATAATCTCAAAAATAAGAATATAGATATCATTCAAGCATATCTTAAAGCTCTTCCTAAAGGGAAGTACGCGCAATTTGCTGAAGAGGTTAATCAGTATTATGAAGCCGAAAAAAGGCCGAGTAAAAAAGCTTTTGAGGATTATCTCCAAAAATGGCCAAATGGCCATTTTGAGAAATGGGCTAAAGACAATTTAGCATTTACTTCTTTTGGTGTAGTTGATGATCATTTTTTAGTTAAAGTCATGGAACTAGCTGGTCAACATGTACGAAGAGAGTTTAAGCCAAGTGTTAAGCGAAGCGAGAAATATGAGTTAAGTGAGGCTGTTTCATTTAAGAGAACCGTTAGACTGGACGCTATAGGCGGTCGTGTTTTTAGGATTGAAGGAAGTTTAAATGAATACCTGAAGGACGCTTCGAAATATAGTATTTACTATATTGGCGAAGCTTCTGGTGACGGTTTTAAGTATGAATTTACTCTACAATTTAATGTGGTGACCGAGCCACATTTTAATATCGATCGTAGCGCTTCTGGTTTCTTAGTGGGGTCAAAAGTAAAAACGAATGACAAACAATATTATTATGATGGTCGTCATTGGGTTCATGGCTTGTTTAATCAATTTTTTAAAGAGTAAGCAGATGGCAGGTTAATTAGTCGTCCCTGAAAAAGTTGGTAGTGTCAAGAGGCTTTCGCTTTTTTATAGCACGGCAGTGCCCCTCTGGAGTAAAGCAGTTCTTCTCGTACAAAAAACATCTGAATCTTAAAAGGAAATTTTGCTGAAATTTTACGTGAGCATCAGATGCGGTTTTATGATATCCCGATATCCGGCAGAAAGGCCACGGCCCAGGTTCCGGGCCCCATATGTGCGCCTGATGTCAGGAGACAGAGGATGGACAATTATCTGGCCTTCCGGATAGCGCCTCGCCACCGCGGTAGATGTGGGGACGCTGGTAGAAAAGTAAGTTGACAATGTATTAGGAAAGCGTAAATACGAGATAGAATCTATGCCAAGATTAGCCAGGCTGGACGCACCTGGTGTTTTACATCACATTATACTAACATCGGAATCCTCCTTTCTGTCCAGGACCAGCCTGCCTTCGGTCCGTCACGGGTAGATATATCCGGCGACATTCCTTCCATGTTTATCTTATGTAATAGTTTTTGCCTATAATTATCCATATCCATATCCGATTTATCGATTTGACATCCTACCTCCTGGATTATATATGCACATGAGATCGGCGTGATGCCCGGACCGGCGCATATCATGCTGTGAGTTAATACCGGCGAAAAGCTCGATGGTTGCCTGGAGGTATTTTCTAATGGATAAGATTAAATCTTTTTTCGGGACGCGTGCTGGAATCGTAGCTACGGGGGCTATTATCGGGATACTGGCCGCCCTACTTCAGAAGATGGGTAACCCGGGTAATATGGGTATATGCGTGGCCTGCTTTGAAAGGGATATTGCCGGCGCCCTGGGTCTGCACCGCGCGGCCGTTGTTCAGTATATCCGGCCGGAGATAATCGGGTTTGTCTTCGGCGCGTTGATAGCCGCTTACGCCTTTAAAGAGTTCAGGCCTCGTGCGGGATCTGCCCCCATTGTCCGTTTTTTCCTTGGTTTTTTTGCCATGACCGGGGCGCTGGTCTTTCTCGGATGTCCATGGCGGGCCTTGCTTAGACTATCGGCCGGCGATGGGAATGCTATTGCCGGTTTAATCGGCCTTACAGCAGGCATAGCTATTGGTGTGGCCTTCCTGAAAAATGGTTACAATCTGGGCCGGGCACAGAAGAGCTATGTTGCTATGGGGTGGATACTGCCGTTAGCCATGGGCGCACTTCTTATCTTTCTTTTACTGGCGCCGCAGATGGGTGATAATGGCCAAACCGGGCCGATTTTTTTCAGCGCCAAAGGGCCGGGGTCTATGCATGCGCCTATAGCCGCATCACTCCTGATCGGCCTGTTTATCGGGTTTATGGCGCAACGGACCCGGTTCTGCACCATGGGGGCGGTCAGGGATATAATTTTAATGCGGGATTTTCACCTGGCGAGCGGCGTATTGGCGCTGGTTGCCGGCGCATTTATTACCAACCTGATCCTCGGTCAGTTCCATGCTGGTTTTGAAAATCAGCCGATCGCCCATACCAACCAGTTGTGGAATTTTGGCGGCATGGTCCTGGCCGGACTGGCCTTTGCCTTGGCCGGCGGATGTCCGGGGCGACAATTATTCCTGGCCGGAGAAGGCGATGGCGATGCCGGTGTATTGGTACTGGGTATGATTATCGGTGCGGGTTTTGCCCATAACTTTTCCCTGGCCAGTTCTCCCAAAGGGGTTGGCCTGTATGGGCCTCTGGCCGTCCTCATAGGGCTTGCCTTCTGTTTCTTCGTCGGCCTTACCATGCGCGAAAAGATATAAAGGAGGAGGTTTAGAGATGACGGATTTTGTAGATGCCCGTGGACTTTCCTGCCCTCAGCCGGTCATTCTGACCCGGCAGAAGATGCAGTCATTGGGACGGGGCGCCTTTGAAGTGAAGGTGGACACGGATACTGCCAGGGAGAACATCACCCGGTTGGCCCAAAAAGAGGGATGGGAGGTAGAGAGCAAAGAAGCAGGCCGTGAATATGTACTGGTGTTGACAAAAGGGTAATGATTTGTGTCAGATTGAAGCTCCCCGCAGCAAGCTGCGGGGAATCTCCGTATGTAAGGTAAAAAGCATAGTATTCGCTCGCTAACCCCGCCGCAAGCAGCGGGGAATGCGCTCGCTATGCATGTTCACCGCAAAGACGCAAAGGACGCAAAGAAAGATATATCTTTTTCTCTGCGCTCTCTGTGTGCTCTGTGGTGAAAAAATAACGGATAAAGGAGAAAGGAAAGATATGAAAAAGGTTTTAGTACTTGTGGCCGCTGCCCTGTTTGTGACCGCTATGGCGCTCCCGGCCATGGCCGTGGACATGAGCCTGAGCGGTTTCTACCGGGTGCGCGGCATCTATCAGAGCAATGCCAATCAGGGGCAGGTTACGCCCTGGGATGGTAACACCCCCTATACTACAAACGGCTATGGGAACCCGGATGCCTACTGGGATCACCTGCTCCGGTTGAATCCGGTCTTCAAGGTTGCTGATAACCTCAAACTGATCACCCGCGTCTCGGTATTCAACAACCAGATGTGGGGGAGCAGCGAGACTTCAGGCGGCGTACCCACGACCGGTATCGGCCACAATAACTGGGCCAACTTTGGTGATACCGCCGACAACATCATTTTAAACCAGGCCTATATCGAATGGACAGGCTCCTGGGGCAAGCTCCATGTCGGCCGCAAGCCCGGAATCTATACCTACTTTACGGAGTGGGCCAATACCGAGATGGACGTGGAGAAGATCCACTACTTCTCCCCGAGCTGGGGACCCTTCAGCTTCTTCGCCTTCCATGAAAAATGGGAGGAACAGAGTGTTACATCAGGCAATAACATGGCCGATGAGGATCTCGACCGGTACTCCCTCTGCCTGCAATATACCAAACCTTGTCTTTACCTGGGCTATGCCTTCGACTACTACCATGTCCGGACAGGTTCAGAGAACCCGGCCACTACCGGCTGGAAGGCCAACCGCATCGGCAACTACTTCTGCCTACAGGCCAATGATGCGACGAACACCTATTTCTTCAAGGGTGAACTGTCCCTCCTGGGCGGCGACTATAAGGATTACTACGCCGCCGGCACTACAGATGTGGATCGCGCCGGGTGGGGTTACTATGCCAAGGCCTGGATGAACAAAGGTCCTCTTACCGTAGGGATCGGCACGGCCTATACCTCCGGTGATGACAATGCTACAGACGGCGATTATGACGTCGGGCCGGCCTCCGGCGGAGACTTTCAGCCGATGTACGTCCTGTACGGGCCACAGAGCAACATTTTAAACACCACGCTGGTACACCCTTCCCAGAAATCTGGTTACTCCAATGCCGGCCAGTTTGGCAATCCGGGAGATACCGCTACTGGTTCTGTAGGATACTGGATCTATGCCGACTATACGGTCGATCCCCATCTCGCCCTGCATGGCGCCCTGGGCATAGCATACGCGGACAAGATCAGCAGCACCTATTACCAGGATGATGAATTCGGTAAAGAACTGGACCTGGGTCTGAAGTATCAGATCATGAGCAACCTGGCCTATGAACTCCATCTTGGTTACCTGTGGACAGGCGACTTCTTTAAGGGTCCGGCTGGTACAGACTACACTACCGATGACGTCTATCAGATAGACCACAGCCTGACACTCAGTTTCTAAAATCCCCCCATCCCCCCTTTGATAAAGGGGGGTGAGGGGGGATTTAGTGACGAGTGACGAGTAATGAGTAAGACTTTTCACCGCAGAGCACACGGAGAACGCAGAGAAAAAGATATATCTTTCTTTGCGCCCTTTGCGTCTTTGCGGTGAAAGAGGTAAGACTGGCTGACTTTCAAGCGATCAGCCGTCAGCAATCGGCAGACAGCCAGAGACTGAAGGCTGAGCGCTGATAGCTGACAGCTAATTCAGAGGCCGGGCATCTGGCCTGGTTAGGTAAATAAGAGGCTGGCTCTGGAGTAATTCCAGGGCTAGCCTCTTTGATTCCCCACAGGGCAAGCTAACCTTTTTCAAGATATGGTCTCAGAATTTCGTACATCCCGGGAGGCCATTTTTTTGGGTCCGGCTCTGTGAGAAATATCTTGGTCCAGGGCTCCTTAACTCCGGCCGTTAATTTTTGCACTAAATCCTTGGGCATGTTTTTCAAGTCCTCTAACCTCTCCTGATAAACCCGGCTTGTTGTTTCTTTATCCATAATTATCTCCCTTGTTCGAACCTCCGTACTATCAAAAGATTAACCACAGAGTACACAGAGAAAATAAAATATCAAGGTTTCCTAAAATATAGCAAACTCTGTGGTTGTTTTTCATAAAACTTTTGGCATTACCTTTAACTCCGGCTTATTTTCTATTCTATGGCGTGATTGTCCCAGGCACAAGGAAATTTAAAGAATTTATGAGGGTTGACTTTCCATGGGCCTTAATTTAATGTCTTTTTAAAAGCCTTAGACGGATTTGCAGCGAGGAGACTATGTCAAGGCGAGGGCCTTGACCTTTGTTGTAAGTCTTTGGGTAAATGATATTGATCTTAATAGAAGAATTGGCGCGTTAGAGGAGGAATCAATTTGGAAGGGCTGGAAGATATGATAGCCGTGCATGATGTCCAACTGGTAGAGCAACAGGATGGATATCAGATTATCTTAAAAGAGAAGACGGACAGTAAATATTACTTTACGATGCTCATCGGTCCGGCTGAATTCGCTGCCATTGCCAAGGAAAAAGGCACTTACAGGCCTCCCCGGCCCCTAACGCATGATCTTTATTTAGGGATATTGAAAAATCTGGGCATTAGATTCTTGCGTGTGGAGATATATGAGCAGCAAGATAATGCGTATATTGCCAATGTCTTCTACGAAAAAGGCGGGAACGAGGTTGGGGTTGATTCAAGGCCCAGTGATGCCCTGGCCCTGGCCTTGAATCAGCAAATTCCTATACTGGTCAGGCGGAACCTACTTAAGACCGAGGTATCCAAGGAAGAAAGGGAATTTTACAGGGATATAATCAAGGTAGTAAAATTTAAAGAAACAGAATAACACAGTGCATGTCAGAAACTATTTACCCGCTCAATTATAGCCTTAAGGCTGGCGAAAGATTTCTTATTAAAGGGGAACGTTAAACGCGGCAGTTCTAACAATTCAGGTTCGTCTTGTTCCTCCGGTAATGCCTCCCGGGCCTCAATTTTTCCACCGGGCAGGAGATCCTCCGGGAATTCCTCGTTTAATGCCTGTATAGCATATTTTCCCAGGCGGGTCTTAAGGCGTAAGACTACCATATCTCCTACGTAGCGTATGGAGTGATAACGGCGATAAAACGCTGTGATAATTTTTACCGCCTCTTTTTCATCGTTGAGGATGGTGAGTAGGTTTACGTCTTCCGGTGAGATATATTCGCCCTTAACCAGGCAGTCTTGCAGAAATTCCATCCATTTTCCCCAATATCCATTTCCCCTGGTTTCGAGAAACACGATAGGGATGGGGTTCTGTTTTCCGGTCTGGACGAGGGTCATGGCCTCCATAGCCTCGTCCATGGTTCCAAACCCACCGGGGAACAGCGCCACAGCGTGGGTTTCCTTAATAAAGGCCACCTTGCGGTTAAAAAAGTATTTGTACTGGATCATGCGCGGATTAGAGGCTATTATCTCATTAGTCACCTGTTCAAAAGGGAGTTTGATAGTAACACCAAAGGAATTCTCATGACCGGCCCCCTTGTTGGCTGCTTCCATGATACCAGGACCGCCGCCGGTAATCACCATAAAACCGTTCTCGACCAACCCGCGGGCAAAGCGAAGGGCCATATCATAAAGCGGTGTGCCGGGAAGGGTTCTGGCTGAACCAAATACCGTTACTTTGAGCCGGTTCCGATAAGGCCCAAAGACCTTTGCAGTATAACGCATCTCCTTGAGGGTGTTATTCATCATCTTCAGGTCACCGCGATCCCTGGTGTCCTGACCACCCTTCAGGCTGGCAATAATTAATTCGCGTATAATATCGCGATTGGCATCAACGCCTGCCAAGTCCATCAAGGACTCTATCCGGTCATCAATTTCGAGGTTCGGTTCATGAAAACGGAGTTCCATACTTTGATTGGTTTCCCCCGGGCACTTTTTACGAGTTCATCATATATTTTCAATCGAACATTTTACCTATATTCTTTAATTCTGTTAAGTTTTAATTTGAGCGCACAAAAATCTTGTCTTAAGCGCTTAAACAGGCTAAAAAGCAACGTGATCTCACCGGAATTTAAAAACCACTTAAGAGACGGGAAAGATGGAAGAGACGGTAACCAAAGAAGTTGAAATGCAGAGGGCCCATTTGGAGGAAAAGGTTCGAGAATTAGAGGCCGAAAGAAAGGCCAATGACCGAAAGATACTGGAACTCACGGAAAGGGAGCTTAAGCACCGTGAGATTCATACTGAAGAAATTCATCTCCTGCGCAAGAGGAATTTTGAGATATCTTTTGAGATACTTGCGAGGCGTAACGAGATAAAAAGGCTAAGCATAAGTTACGGATAACCGGTCTTTCGAATATTTCGCCCGGCTTGTACAGTCCGGAAAATTTAACACAAAAGGAAATAAGATACATGACAGAACTGAACAAAGTTGTAACTGGAGAAGCAGGCGAGTTAGAAGATCCCAGGCCGCTCATGCCGGGCGAGAGGTTTCGCTTTGCCTGCCGCAAGGGATTAAGATGTTTTACCCATTGTTGCCGTGACCTTAATCTCTTTCTCTCGCCTTATGATATACTGCGCCTGAAAAACAGACTGGGCATTTCATCCGGCGAGTTTCTGCGGAAATATGCCTCTACCAATATCGGTATTGTCTCGGGATTCCCGGTGATGACTCTTCGTATGAACAAGGACCAGGAGCGGACCTGCCCTTTTGTTACGCCGGACGGGTGCACGGTCTATGCGGACCGGCCTGCTGCCTGCCGCACTTATCCTCTCGGTCGCCTGGTAGAAAAAAACAGAGATACCAACCGGAAAAAAGAGAACTATTTTATCTTCCAGGAAGACCATTGCCTGGGGTTTGAAGAGCCGAATGAATGGTCTATAGAAGAGTGGCTGGATGATCAAGAGATAAAAATTTATAACGAGATGAATGATCTTTTTATGGAACTTATTGTGAGCAGGGATCGTGCCGGGATTAAAAATCTGACCGATGAGAAGATGCGAAATTTTGCCCTGGCCTGCTACAATCTGGATAAATTCAAGGACATGGTTTTTACACCAGGGTTCCTGGAAGAATTTGACCTTTCGGTCGATTATGTTACCCGGCTTCGTTCAGATGAACTGGAACTGATGAAGTTCGGCATCAGGTGGGCCCAGTTTATGGTTTTTGGCGAGAGGACGCTGACACTTAAATAACACAGACCGCATGGGGACAGAAGTACCCTTTTAAGCTCAAATGACAAAATCCCAGGTTCAAATGAATACCAAATGACTAAATGTCGGTAGATCCGCCGCAGGAGGGGCAAAGTTGATGAACTCGTAAAAGGCCCAAAATATCACGCAAAGCCGCCAAGGACGCAAAAAGAATAAAATTTGGAACTCAGGAGCTCATGAAGGGAAATACTGTTCCATCCCTGATTTCTTGATTTCCAGATTTTCATTTTTCCTTCGCGGTCTTTGCGCCTTTGCGTGAGAAATTGACTTTTTACGAAGCCGTTAGGGTTAAGTTTCCAGCCTTCAGCTTTCAGCTTTGAGCTTGCCTTGCTTGATCTTCCGGGCAACCTTTTCCGGATTTAATCCTTTAAGGATGTCCCCTTCCCAATTAAATACCAGCCTTGGCCTGGCCGGCGCAGGATGTTTTTCCAGTGCATAAGCGGCCAGCAGCGGCAAGGAGACACTGGGTTCTACCCAGGCCATGGCAAAGTCTGCATCTTTCTTTATCTTTCCCCAGGACTGGGCTTCACCCAGGGTTGAACCGGAAAGACCGCCGTCATGTGAAACCGCTGTGGTGACCTGTATGGCATAGGAGTGTCCGCGTTCCAGACTGAATATATAACTCATGACTATGGAGTCGTTGATGTAGTTTTTCGGTACGCCACCGGCCACGTAGATGGCCGCCGTCTTCTTTGACCTGACCACAATCTGCGTAAGCTCATAATTGTCCTGAATAGAATCAATGGCAACTCCCGGCCTTGACTCCACCTTACATCTGTGCCGGTGTTCAGTAAGGCCGATGCCTATGGAAGAATCATTTATAGCCGGGGCAAAAATAGGTATGCCCATGCGGTGGCATTGGTAAACTATAGAGCGTTCGTCATCCAGATGAGAGCCGATAAAATCTATGTACTGCCGGCTGGAATAATTGCCGGGTGGCAGTTCATCGGCGATCTTGCCGCACCACATATCGGTTTTCCAGAAGGCCTCCTCATCTACGTAAGTATCATAGATGCGGTCTATGTAAAGGTCTCTGAGCATCCGGTCATCTGCCGCCGGAGTTCCCTTATAATGCTTATATCCTCTGGCCTGGTATATATCCTGATAGAGGATGGCCCCTGTTGACACCACTACGTCTATATAACCTCCTACAATTAACTCACGTATGACATTCCTTAATCCGGCGGCGATCAGGGGGCCGGCCAGCCCCAGAAAAATCGTAGGCCGGTCAGGATCTTCAAACATCCTGGACAGAACTCTCGCGCAATTGCCCAGATTTCGTGCCTGTATGGACATCCCGCTCATTTTTCCCAGCAGGTCACCCACGGTCATACCCGGTGATATCTCCACGGGACGTATCGCTTCAGCCAAAATTTTACGTTTACGAAGTTTAGCCCCCTGAGACAGCTGGCTATAACCGGAAGACGGCTTTGATTTCATGATTCCTTAATATTACCTCCTGAAAAATTATAGGCCCGTGGGAAAGACCTTGTGATTATCCCGGAAAAAGATTGACCATATAAAAAATAAACAAAAAAAATCAAATAATCAATAACCACTTAGTTTCCATCCGGAAACCCAAGGATTCCGGATGGAGCGATCAGCACTCAGCAATCAGCTTAATGTGTTATTTGTCTTAGATTTTTACTGATCCGCCTTAGGCGGAATCGCTGAAAGCGTGAAGCCGGAAACAGTAGTTTCCGGATGAACACCACTTAGTCTTCCATCCCGCGTAACTTGCGGAGCATAAAACGTTCCAGTCTGCGGATATAGTCGTTCACTATATTTTCTGTCTTATTATCAATACCTGTGAATTCTAACCCGCACTGGATCACGTTGGTCTCCATATTATCTTGCAACCTTCTTACTATGGCTGACTTTACGGCAATCCCGTAAACTTTTCCCTCCAGGAGGAGATGGACTCTGAGCTCTTTTAGTTCATCACCGAGCTTTAGAAATTTTTCTTTTCCCTTATTTCGGGGTACGAGGATGGCTAATCCGCTTACACTGATGTCTTTTATGGCGAAGGCCGAGGTTTCTCCTCCCGGGGACATCCTCACTTCACTGCCTGAGGGGACATCAATACGGAAGTGCCGCCGTCTTTGGATACGAACAATTTCTTTGGGGGAATAGACCCATATCTCCCTGTCCTCTGCCTTGTAGGGCTTGGTTGAAAAACGATACGGGATTTTTTGGCTGTCAATACATTCAAAGATAAGCTTGGGATCCGGATGAGAGAGAATAATATCCGCAAAATCTTCTATCCAGTCCATTGCCACATATTGTTGGTCACCGATTACAGGGAGCTTAAGGATGATAGTTAAACGAGTGTAATCAGCGCCAGGAATAAACAGGCTGAGTTGAGTTTTCCTCAACATGATCTCGCGCAAAAAACGCAGGGCATTTTTACCGACAAGGGTTTCCATGAATTAATCGATTTTTGTATCCTGGTTATACGGAACAGATTTTCGCCGGATGTCCCTAAGAATACATCGGTAAGTTAACCGTTAACTTCAAAAAAATGTCAACAAAAAAACAGATTACAACGGTCGGCAGTCAAGGAAGGTGAGAGGGGAGACGTAAGGGGAGGGACGAGAGACGAAAGACGCCTCACGTTTGGAGCTATACGCTACCCGCTGAAAGCTATGTGTTCTGTGGTTAACCTTTTGATAAAACGCTATTCGTCCTGACTGACGTTGAGCCTGTAGCTGATTATCGTGCTTTTGCCGGAAACAAGGGGTGCGACGCCGGTTCTCATTATGATACCGACAAAGAGTTCGTAATGGTCTTTCCCATCGGTATCTACTAACTGATAATCACAGACTCCACCGGATATCTTGCGTGTCTTCCAACTTTCCGCCAGGCCCAGCCCGTCCCAGCTGAGCAAATATATCTCGCTGCTGGTATATTCTTTGAAGTTTCGCAACAGTCGGGATGCGGTAGAAAGGTTTCTGTTTACTATAAGGTCGGCAATACCATCTTTGTTTAGATCGGTCACAGTGATCCGTGAGGGCAGATATATCCTTTCTTCAGTGTCGGAGCGTGTGCGGTTGGGGTTGACCGTAACAAAGTTAATAGTTTCTCCATAGGGTTCGTCACTTTTCCAGCGCAGTTCACCGGAGGCAGCATAAACCTTGAGTTTATTGTGTTCATCAATCATGATAGTTTCTGCAGTCTTGTCTCCGTCGATATCCGCTATCGTGAAATTGAATACGTTAGCGCCTACAGGCAGGCCAAGTTGTTCTCCGGCCTGTAACTTTTTGTTTACCCATAGCAGCTCGCAAACGGCCAACGTAAAGGGACTATTAATATCTTTTTGCTGGCCGACTATGGTCAGGTTGCCCCCTGCCAGCTTAGTTATCCTGAGATACCAGCGGAGATGTTCGGCGATGCGCACAAAATCTGAGCCGTTCCATTCCAGAACGAATGAATCCACGTTGCCGGAACTCAGGTTGGACACGTAAATTTCAGGGGTCCCGTTACCGTTTATATCCCCTACGTCCACGGAAAGTTGATCATAGGTGGATTTGCCCTTGATATGTTTTACCTCGTCCAGTTTTTCACCTTTTTGCCGGTATATCCAGACATCTGTCTGGGTGATGAAGACTATTTCTTTCTGTCCATCGCCGTCCAGGTCGATTACCTGCATCCCTCTCATAACGGCTGGAAACTCCTGGCTCTTCCAAAAACCGGCCTTCTTTTGTTTGGCAGAAAGTTGAATAAAATCCGGATTTAGATTAGAAGAAGGCTCCTCTTCCTGGCTGGACAATAAAATCCGCTGTGGATGGGCTGCAACCGTCGTTTGTTCCTTAGGCGGGGCGATGGCGGTACGGGTGATAACCGGAGTCCGGCCAAATATCTTGGCATTTATATCCCCGGCAAATTCATCTACTTTAGGAATGACTTCATCCAGACTTTTTGTCTGAGTATAAACGGACATGGCCGGCTGGTTAAGATTTGTGGCTACTATTTTGGCGTCCAGGCTGCTTGAATTTCCGAGTACCGTAAGGCTGCCGAAAAGGATGTAATCGACCTTTAACTCCTGGCCCAGTTTTTTGGCCGATATTTCATTTAAATCGCCCGTATATTTCTGGTATATATCTTTAACCGCGTGCTTTTCCAGCACCACGACTTTCCCCTCCCAGGCAATACGGCTGGCCAGCATGTCGAAGATGCCGTCCTGTAGGTAGGACAGATCACCCGGCGCATGGACATTGAAGGGGATAATGGCAACCCTGGCCGGTTCTCCGGCCCAAAGCGATGAGCATAAGCTCAGGATTACAAATAGACTACTTATTGATATAATAAACTTTTTCATGGCGGCTACCTTGGCTTTTATGGATAGCCGTAGGGTAACATTTGGTGTGACCGTAGTCAAGATTAAAGGCCGACCCTATCCACACTTGACGGCTTCGTAAAAAGTCCATTTGCTGCGTTGCGCGGCGTCCTTCGTCACTGCGGCGTAGCTACAAGTACGCCTCATTCCTCAGGATTTGCGCGCCTTGCAACTGGAGCTTTTTACTGTGCCGTCCAAACCTTGACTTTTTACGAGTTCATCATACTTGACTTGCCAAAAGTCTTAAAAATAAGTATAGAAAAACAATGGACAAGGGCAATCTCTACAAAAAGTTATTACTCTGGGCCATTATTCTTTTATGCCTCTCATTGTTCGGTCTGGTACTGCTCCATAATTCTTTATCAACTATTGGATATGACAAATTCAGCGCCCTGCTTTCTGACCGGGAAAAGATCCGGGATTTTGTGGCTTCTTTCGGCTCGCTGGCGCCCCTGGCCTTTATCGGCCTCCAGATAATGCAGGTGGTAATCTCCCCGATTCCGGGGGAGGCCACTGGTGGATTTATCGCCGGATACCTCTTTGGTGCGGTTAAAGGATTTATCTATTCGACTGTTGGATTAACCTTGGGTTCATGGTTGGCCTTTAGTATCTCCAGAATATTT
This sequence comes from Thermodesulfobacteriota bacterium, assembly GCA_031082315.1. Lineage (NCBI taxonomy): Bacteria > Pseudomonadati > Thermodesulfobacteriota > Thermodesulfobacteriota bacterium. Next base: position 102,499 of record JAVHLC010000010.1, on the reverse strand, counting down.
ACGCCCTATGTAACCCGCCGCTTAGGCCAGACAAAGATCTACAATAAGTTCAACTTCATAGTCGAGCACCAGGGCGTTATTATAGCCTTTATCCTTTTTTTGCTGCCGGGGGTTCCCAAGGACTCTCTATGTTATCTCCTGGGGCTTAGTCTCATGCCTACCAGTGTCTTTCTCGTCATCGCTGCGGTTGGCCGCATACCCGGCACGCTGATGTTTGCCCTCCAGGGGAGCAAGGTCTTTGATAAAGAGTATGTCGGTTTTTTTATCCTGCTTGGGATAGCTCTGGCTGCCGTTATCTTTTCATACATGGCCAGAGAGAAAATCTACAGACTGGTCCAGGGGCTTCATGCAAAAAACACGGATACAAAAAAATAAAATACCAGGATACACCCGCGATTCTATACTGTACTTCGACTGCCTTGGGGGCATAAGCGGCAATATGGTGGTGGGGGCGCTTCTGGACCTGGGATTGCCCCTGGAAAAACTGAGGGGCGAGCTGAAGAAGCTCTCCTTAAAAGGATATCATTGCCGCGCCCAGCGTTCTAAAAGATACCCCATCAGCAGCATATTTTTTGAGGTAGATGTAAGGGAAAAGACGCCCCCGGAGCGCCGGTTTGTTGATATCCGGGAGCTCATATCGGAGAGCCTCCTTGATGCGCCGGTGAAAAAAATAAGCCTGGATATATTTAAACGCCTCGCCGGGGCCGAGGCCCGTGTCCATAACACGCCGCTGGCCAGGGTCCACTTCCATGAGATAGGCGGTGTCGATACCATAGTTGATATCGTAGGGGCGGCTATCGGTTTTAATTACTTTGGGATAAAAGAATTCTATTGCTCGCCCCTTCCTATGTCCAGAGGCTGGATAACCTCCAGCCACGGCCGCTTGCCGCTACCCGCCCCGGCCACCCTGGCCCTCCTTAAGGGAGCGCCTACATATCCGGTGGATAGCCAGGTAGAGCTTGTAACTCCTACGGGAGCAGCTATTGTCACTACCCTGGCTAAAGATTTCGGGCAGATGCCGGCCATGCGCATCGATAAGGCGGGTTACGGTGCGGGCACATCTGAACTGTCAGAAATACCAAATCTCCTGCGCCTGGTCTCCGGGCATCCTTTGGCGATCCCCGAATCAAGGCCGGTCGCGGTCATAGAGTCGCATATCGACGACATGAACCCCGAGTTTTATGACCACCTGATGGACAAATTGTTTGAGGCCGGGGCGTTAGACGTCTCTTTATCTCCCATACAAATGAAGAAAAACCGGCCGGGGACGCTGCTGCGGGTGATAAGTCCCGAGGCAGTAAAAAACCTGCTTATGGAGATCATATTGCGTGAGACCACCACCCTGGGGCTGCGCTATTACGAAGCCCGGCGTTTTGCTGTAGAACGCACTGTGGGCCAGGTCAGGACGGAGTGGGGTCTGGTAAAGGTAAAGATAGCGAGGGGAACGGATGGACGGCGGATTGTTTATCCTGAGTATGAAGAATGCCGAAAAATAGCCAACGAATACAATGTCCCCCTCAAATATGTATATCAGAAGATCGCCCTGGCCGGTGCTGGAGAGCAGGCTGATTAATTAATGTTCATCCGGAAACTACTGTTTCCGGCTTCACGCTTTCAGCGATCAGCGATTAGCTGTCAGCAAAAATCTAAGACAAACATCACATTAAGCTGAACGCTGATGGCTGAGTGCTGATTGCTCCATCCGGAATCCTTGGGTTCCCGGATGAAAACTAAAAGATATTCTCAAAAGGATAATTAAGTCTTGCGTAGTTTGATACTCTTTTTGGCCACAGGGGCCTATTTCGGACGGTTACCTCTGGCCCCGGGGACGTGGGGCAGCCTGTGGGGGGTATTATTTCATTATTTGCTGGCGCGATATTCGCTGCTCTTCTATCTCCCCGGCCTTATCGTGCTGATTTTTCTGGCAGTCATAGTCGCTCATCAGGCAGAGATCATAACCGGACAAAAAGACGACTCTTCCATAGTAATTGACGAAATTGCCGGGATGGCGGTAACTCTTACGCAAATTCCTCCAACCGGTTGGGCGGTTGTGGTTGGGTTCTTACTTTTTCGTTTCTTTGATATTACCAAGATATTTCCTGCTAAAACGCTTGAGGGAGTATTACCCGGAGGTTACGGTATAGTGGCTGACGACATTGTCGCAGGCATATATGCCAACTTGATTTTACGCCTTATCCTCTACATCACCGCGGCCTAAAGGCTGCGGCTACCAAAATTGGCATTATAGGGATAATCCATGAAAGGTGAGATTATAGCCATCGGCGATGAATTATTGGTGGGACGGGTCCCAAATACTACCAGCCTATTTGCGGCCAGGCGGTTTTTTGAGGCGGGTTATGTTATAAGGAAGATGAGCATCGTGGGAGACCAGCCGGAATCTATAGAAGAGGGGCTCACTCAGGCCATGCAGAAGGCCGACTTTGTGATAGTTACGGGCGGGCTGGGGCCTACCAGTGATGATCTGACCACGGAAGTAACTTCCCGCATCCTTGGCCGCAGGCTTGTATTTCACAATGAGATCAGAGAGCGAATCGAAAAATACTTCCAGGCCAAAGGGGAGAAACCGTGTGAAGAATACCTTAAGCTGGCCTGGCTGCCTGAAGGGGCCACCCTACTGGATGAAATAGGCAAAGCGGCCGGTTATTTTCTGGAGCACGAGGGGAAAACTCTTTTTTTTCTGCCCGGGGTTCCCGATCAGATGAAGGACCTCCTGGACCGCAAGGTCTTGCCGTACCTGGCAACCAAATGGAGGCCCTCTGTGGTTACCAGGCAGGAAGTCATAAAGACCTTCGGGCTGGTCGAGTCAGAGATAAATGCCCGCTGTGCGGATCTGGAAGAGATTTATCCCAGGCTTAAAATCGGTTATTATCCCGATTTTCCTGAAGTCCACGTGACCTTGACTTTCAGTAGTGAACCCCTGGGTGAGACTGAGGCTATCCTTTCCAGGGCCAAGGCAGAACTGGAAGCGAGATTGTATCCGCATATCTTTGGCTATGGGGACGATACGCTGGAGAAAGTAGTGGGGGACTTTTTAAGGGCCAGGAAGCTTAGTCTCTCTGTGGCGGAATCGTGTACGGGCGGGCTGCTTGGACACCGCCTGACCAAAATACCTGGAAGCTCGGATTATTTCGAGCGAGGGGTTATCACCTACAGTAACCTCTCAAAGGTGGAACTTCTCCATGTCTCTGAAGAGACGCTTACTGCCTTTGGCGCAGTCAGCGCCGAGGTGGCTGAACAGATGGCGCGCGGAGTTAAAGAGAAAAGCCGCACCGATATCGGTCTTTCGGTAACCGGCATTGCCGGCCCTACTGGTGGTACACCGGAAAAACCGGTGGGGACAGTCTATATCGGCCTGGCCGTTCCCGGAAATACGGTAGCTCATCATTTTTTGTTCCGGGGCACGCGTGAGATGATTCAAAAGGTAGCGGCAGAGACCGCCCTGGATGGATTGAGAAGGTATCTGGCGCATGATACGCTCGTTTTTGGCAGTTGATCCGCCCATGGATCTTCGTGAATCTATAGTTAGCGCTACCATGGGGCTACGCACCCCGGCTGCCGATATAAAATGGGTCAGGCCGGAAGGCATCCATCTTACTTTGAAATTTTTCGGCAATATTGAGGAAGGAAAGGTTGAGCCCATCGTTAATGCGGTAAGCGGGGTTATAACTGACCGGAAGCCGCTGGTCTTGAAGGCCGAAGGTATAGGCGCCTTCCCGGATTTAAGGCGGCCGCGGGTCATCTGGATCGGGATGACCGGCGATATAGAGCGTTTGATGGTTATACAGAAAAGTATCGAACAGGCCCTTTCCGGCCTGGGTTTTCCGGCAGAAGACAGACCATTTACCCCGCATTTGACCCTGGGACGGGTACGTTCCTATAAGAGGGCCTCGGATTTGGCCCATAAAATTGAAGGGCTTAAAGATATAAACTTTACTCCTTTTACCGTCAATGAGCTAATACTCTATAAAAGCGCCCTGCGCCCTGAAGGCGCCATCTATACCCCCTTGCGGCGACTACCATTAATAGGTTAATATCAGCCTTAATAAAAACTGGAGGGATAACATGGCAACACCAATGGATAAAAGCAAAGCCGTAGAACTGGCCGTCATCCAAATCGAAAAACAATTCGGAAAAGGCTCTATTATGCGCCTGGGGGCTAACGAACGGGTAGTGGATGTCCCCATTATTCCGACCGGCTCCCTGGCTTTAGATATAGCCTCCGGCATAGGGGGTATCCCCCGCGGGAGAGTAACCGAGATCTTCGGGCCGGAGTCTTCCGGTAAGACGACCCTGGCCTTACATATTGTGGCGGAGGCCCAGAGAAGAGGGGGTACAGCAGCCTTCATTGACGCAGAACATGCCCTGGATGTGGGTTATGCGCAAAAGCTGGGGGTTAAGACCGATGAGCTTTTGGTGTCTCAGCCGGATACCGGTGAACAGGCCCTGGAAATTGCCGAGGTGTTGGTGCGTAGCGGGGCGGTAGATGTACTGGTCGTTGACTCCGTGGCAGCGCTCGTTCCGCGCGCCGAGATAGAAGGGGAAATGGGCGATTCTCATGTCGGACTTCAAGCCCGCCTCATGTCCCAGGCCCTGCGCAAGCTTACCGGCAGCATCAGCCGGTCTCTGACCTCGGTGATATTCATTAATCAGATACGCATGAAAATCGGTGTCTTCTATGGCAACCCGGAGACGACTACGGGCGGCACGGCCCTTAAGTTTTATGCCTCTATGCGTCTTGATATTCGAAAGATAGGCAATCTCAAGGAGGGGCAGGATATTGTAGGCAGCCGCACAAGGGTGAAGGTGGTCAAAAATAAGATGGCGCCGCCCTTCAAAGAGGCAGAATTTGATATTTTATACGGTTCGGGTATATCCAGGGAGATGGACGTCCTGGACCTGGCTACGGCCGTGAACATAATTGATAAGAGCGGCGCGTGGTATTCCTATAGCGGGGAAAGAATCGGCCAGGGACGTGAAAATGCCCGGTTATTCCTAAGGGACAATCCTGCGGTAATGGCGGCCATTGAGGACAGAATTAAAGAAGCCTATGGGATTGCCGGGAGCGATACGGAAAAGGCGGCAAAACAGGACAAATAAATGACCGGACAGGAGATCAGAGAAAAATTTATAGAGTATTTTGTTACAAAAGGCCATACGGTAGTTAAAAGCTCATCCCTGGTGCCGGCCGATGACCCAACCCTGCTTTTTACCAATGCCGGGATGGTCCAGTTTAAACAGGTATTTCTGGGAGGGGAAAGGCGCGATTATGTCCGGGCGGTTTCGGTACAAAAGTGTATGCGGGCCGGCGGCAAGCACAACGACCTGGAAAATGTGGGCCGGACGGCGCGGCATCATACGTTTTTTGAGATGCTGGGTAATTTTTCCTTTGGAGACTATTTCAAGGAGGAAGCCATCGCCTTTGCCTGGGAGTTTTTGACCGGGCACCTAAAACTGCCTGCAGAAAAGTTGTGGGTTTCCGTCTATGAACAGGATAACGAGGCCTATGAAATCTGGCGTACAAAAATAGGTCTGCCTGCGGAAAGAATAGTCAGGCTCGGGGAAAAGGATAACTTCTGGGCCATGGGGGATACCGGCCCCTGCGGGCCCTGTTCTGAAATCCTCATTGATCAGGGCGAGGGGATCGGCTGCCGTAGGCCGGATTGCCGGGTAGGTTGTGATTGCGATCGTTACCTGGAACTGTGGAATCTGGTCTTTATGCAGTACTACCGGAATGAAAAAGGAGAGCTGCATCCGCTGCCCCGGCCCAGCATTGATACGGGTATGGGATTGGAACGTATTGCCGCGGTCCTGCAGGGCAAAAAAAGCAACTATGAATCCGACCTGTTTCAGGGAATCATCGCGGCCATAGCCGGCCTGGCCGGGACCTCTTATGGCCAGGGTGAGGCCCGCGATATGGCCATGCGGGTCATTGCCGATCACAGCCGGGCAGCCGCCTTTCTCATCGCCGACGGGGTGTTGCCCTCCAACGAAGGCCGCGGCTATGTGCTCAGAAGGATACTGCGCCGCGCCGTCCGTTATGGCCAGGAGCTTGGTCTTACCAAACCCTTTCTGGGCGAGATAACCGGCGTTGCGGCCGGTATTATGGGGAAGACCTACCCGGAATTAATAGAATCTGCCGATTTTGCGAGAAAGGTCCTTTTAAATGAAGAGGAACGCTTTGCGGAGACCCTAGACTTCGGCCTCCGTCTCCTTCAGGAGGAAATAGCCGACCTGAGGGCCAGGGGGGGGCATATTATATCAGGTGATACCGTCTTTAAACTCTACGATACCTACGGGTTTCCCATAGACATCATCCAGGATATAGGGCAGGAAAACGGCCTTGAAATCGATAATGCCGGTTTCCAGGAGTATATGGCCAGACAACGCGAGCTCTCCAAGAAGGCCTGGAAGGGTGAACCAATGGAGATTCCTCTTGTATTTCGCGACCTGCTGGACAAAGGGCAAAAGACGGAGTTTGTCGGCTATGCGGTCTGCTCGACCCGCTCCCGGTTGTGGCTATTGGTCAAAAATGGCGAGGCAGTGGCGGAGGCGGGAAAAGGCGAGGCGGTGGAGGTCGTGGTGGAAAAGACGCCTTTCTATGCGGAGGCCGGGGGGCAGGTAGGAGATCAGGGGACCATCAGAGGACATACAGGCACGGTGGTTATCGAGGAAACTATCAGCATAGCGGGCAGGCTTTATGTACATCGCGGCCGGGTGATAGATGGGAAAATAAAGGCCGGCGAAGAGGTAGAACTGGCCATATCCCCGGAGCGACGGCAGTCCGTGGCCCTAAACCATACCGCCACCCATCTCCTCCATGCCGCACTGCGAACCGTCCTGGGTGAGCATGTCCGGCAGTCCGGCTCTCTGGTGGCCCCGGATAGACTGCGTTTTGATTTCACGCATTTTTCGCCGGTAGAGGCGGCTGACCTGGAGAGAATCGAGGCCATAGTCAACGGGAAGATCCGGGAGAATATTCCCCTGGAGACGGATATACAGGCCCTGGAACAGGCCATACAAAACGGGGCGACCGCCCTCTTTGGGGAAAAGTATGGAGACCGGGTGCGGGTGGTATCTATCGGCCCTTTCAGCAAGGAACTTTGCGGGGGTACGCATGCGGCCCGGACCGGTGATATAGGTCTGTTCAAGATCGTGGGTGAAGGCGGGGTAGCCGCCGGCATCCGCCGTATAGAGGCCGTAACCGGCAGTGTGGCCCTGAGGTTGGCGCAGGAACAGGATCTAAGATTAAAGCGACTGGGCCATCTTTTGAAAGCGGGCACGGAAGAATTAGAAAACAAGATAGAGAAATTAATAACCAGACAGAAAGAACTGGAAAAGGAAGTCGCTGATTTAACGTCTAAACTTACCATCCAGGGATTGGACGGTATCCTGCAAGGCGCCAGAAAAATGGATGGGTTCCATGTCCTTTCTACGATAGTCCCCATAGATAGTCCCAGGACCCTGCGGGAACTCGCCGACAGATTTCGTGACAAGATCGGGTCGGGTATAGTCGTGCTCGGAGGTATCCATGATAACAAAGTCCACCTTGTGGCCGTGGTTACCAAAGACCTGACCAAGAGATTTCATGCCGGAGATATCGTTAAAAAAGTGGCCCAACTGGTAGGCGGCAGTGGCGGTGGACGGCCGGATATGGCCCAAGCCGGCGGCACTAAGGTCGATAAGCTTCCTGAGGCGCTGGATATTGTTTATAAGGTTGTGGCTGAGGGCTGAAGGCTACATTAAGTGGCTGAAAGCTGACCGTCGAAGATTCGCCGGTATTGTGGCGAGCTGGCGGCTGAATGCTATATTATGAGACGTCTGCGGCGAGCTTTCCCTCGCACTGTTTGATAAGGGCCAGGGCTTTTTCTTTAGCCGAGGTCTCCGGATAGTCGCTTACCAGTCGTCTCAGGCGGTTTAAAGCCGCCTGATATTGTTCGGTCCTTAGATAGAACCTGCCTACATATAACTCGTGTTCGGCCAATTTTTCCCGGCACTGCCTGATCTTTTCTTTCGCCTCAATAACGTATGGACTGTCCGGGTACGTGTTCAGTAAGCGGTGAAATTCATTCAAGGCATTTCTGGTAGCGGCCTGGTCACGGTCGACACCAAGCATCTGCCTGAAATAAGACATGCCGATCTGATAGGTTACGTAGGGCAAGGCCTCATTGGTTGGATGAAGCTTCTCAAACTCCTGGTAGGCGCTGACGGCCTCTTCATATTCTTTGCGATGATAATGAATATCGGCTAGTTTCAGGGCAGCCAGGAGACTATATTGGCTGAACGGATGACGGTCCTTTATCTGCTGGAAGGCCTCTGCGGACTTATAATAATCTCCGCCACGCAGATAAGCCATACCCGATGTTGCCAATTCTTCGGCGGTTTTTTCACTCGGTGGTTTAGGAAAGACTAAAGAAGTAATTGTAGCGCAGCCGGTAAAAAATAACAGGAAAAACAGTACAAAAGAAAAGGTGGCGATCCTTTGCATGTCGCCGCTTCTAATCCGTTTAACTTTATTCATATTATTTATGTCTCAAGGATCTTTTTGATGCCGCTTTCAATGATGTTTTTAGAGACTGCGCCGGTAATCTGATCGGCCAATTTACCGTCTTTAAAAAAAAGCAGCGTAGGAATGGCCCTGATGCCATATTTACTAGGCGTGGCCGGATTTTCGTCCACGTTCATTTTTGCGACCCTCATGCGGTCTGCATATTCCTCGGCCAGTTCTTTAACCACCGGGGCAATCGCCCGGCACGGGCCACACCACGCCGCCCAGAAATCTACCAGCGCCGGCTTATCACTTTTGAGGATATCTGTCTCAAAACTGCTGTCGCTAACCTCCAGGACATTACCTTCTGCCATGACAACCCCTCCTGAGTGGTGTTTTTGATTGCTATCCTTTACCACGGGAGGTATAGAGATTACAAGAATTTTTTTGTTTAGTTACCTATAGCTATGAGTTAAAATCTCCTTTTCAAAAATACCATCTCCAAAAAAATTGACATGCCGGATAAAACATCATAAAAAGAGCCTAATTAGTGTTCATCCGGAAACTGCCGTTTCCGAATGAAAGCTCTCAGCGATCAGCTTTCAGCCGTCAGCAAAAAATAAGACAAACAACATCTTAAGCTGAACGCTGATAGCTGACTGCTGACCGCTCCATCCAGAAAACCGGGGGGTTCGGATGGAAACTAATTATTAGGAGGGTAAATGGCGGTCATGGTAACTGGTGGAGCGGGATTCATTGGCTCCCATCTGGTCGAAAAACTGCTTAGTACTGAAGAGGTGGTTTGTGTCGATGACTTCAATGACTTTTACGACCCGGCCATCAAGCATCGCAACCTGGAACCGGCCCTGCAGAGCCGGAATTTTCATCTGCGGCAGGGAGATATTCGCGACCCCTCCTTTATGGAAGGTGTGTTTCGCGAGTTTCCATTAACCGAGGTCATCCACCTGGCGGCACGAGCCGGAGTACGTCCGTCTTTAAAGGACCCCCTGCTTTACGAGGATGTAAATGGACGCGGTACCTTAAATATCCTGGAGCTTTGCCGTAAATATGACGTAAAGAGGTTTATCTATGGCGGGTCGTCTTCAGTGTATGGCATAAACAATAAGATCCCGTTTTCAGAAGATGACGAGATATCAAAGCCCGTATCTCCTTACGCGGCCACCAAACGGGCCAATGAACTCATGTGTTATACCTATCATCACCTTTACGGCATCCATGTTACCGTGCTGCGTTTTTTTACGGTTTATGGCCCGCGTCAGCGGCCGGAGATGGCTATTCACAAGTTTACGCGCCTTATCGACGAGGGCCTGGAGGTGCCGCTCTACGGAGACGGTTCGTCCCGGCGGGATTATACTTACATTGATGACATCATTCAGGGTGTAATGGCGGCCCGGGCATCCACTGCAATAGGGCCTTATGATATCTTCAACCTGGGCGAATCGCATACTACAGAGTTAAGGAAGCTGGTGGCCCTGATAGAAGATGCCCTGGGAAAGAAAGCACGCATAAAATGGCTGCCCGACCAGCCGGGCGATGTGCCCGTCACCTATGCGGACATATCAAAGTCTGAGGGACTGCTCGGTTATAATCCTCAGGTGACGGTGGAAGAAGGCATCCCATTATTTGTAAAATGGTATCAGGAAATGAAGGTTAAGAGGTAGGCTTATGCACATTACCGTGATTGGCACCGGCTACGTGGGACTGGTCACCGGCGCAGGGTTGGCTGACTTTGGGTTGCAGGTTATCTGCGTCGATCAGGACAAGGACAAGATTAAAAGGCTCAAAAAGGGCGAGATACCTTTTTACGAACCGGGGCTGGAAGAGTTGGTCTCCAAGAATGTAAAAAATGGCCGCCTTTCTTTTACCACGGATATGAAGACCTCGGTAAGGCAGTCTCTGGTCATATTTATTGCCGTGGGCACGCCGGATGACGGGCAGGGACAACCGGATCTCTCACAGATAGAAGCGGTGGCCGGAGAAATGGCAGAGGCAATCGACGACTATAAGGTAATCGTTATCAAAAGTACGGTACCGGTGGGGACTAACCGTTGGATTAAAGGGGTTATCTCCGCCTCAGGCGGGAAAAAAGGCATTAAAGTGGACGTCGTGTCAAATCCGGAATTCCTGCGTGAGGGATCAGCCATTGAAGATTTTATGCGTCCCAACCGGGTGGTTCTTGGTTCTGACAGCGCCGAGGCCCTGGCCGTTGTAAAGGATATTTACCGGCCTCTCTATCTGATCGAAACTCCCTTTGTTATAACCGGCCTGGAAACCGCCGAGTTGATTAAATACGCTTCAAATGCCTTTCTGGCGACAAAGATATCATTTATCAATGAAGTGGCGAATCTTTGTGAAAAGCTCGGAGCGGATGTGCATCACGTAGCCAGGGCCATGGGCCTGGACGGTCGGATAGGGCCGAAATTCTTACATCCGGGGCCGGGCTATGGAGGCTCTTGTTTCCCCAAGGATACACTGGCACTTGCCCACCTGGGAAGAAAGCAGGGCAGTCCGCTCAGTATTGTTGAGACCGTGATTGAAGTAAACCAAAGGCAGCGGGCCCGGATGGTCAATAAGATTGAGACAGCGCTGGGCTCCTTGAAGGGGAAAACAGTCGGTGTACTGGGTCTTACTTTTAAACCCAACACCAGCGATGTACGGGAATCTCCGGCTATTGACATAGTCAGAATATTGCTGGAAAAGGGGGCAAAGGTAAGAGCCTATGATCCGGCCGGCGTGGATGAGTTTAAGAAGGCGGTAACCGGCAGAAACCTTTCCTTTTGCCAGGATGCCTACCGGGCGGCAAAAGGGGCAGACGCCCTTGTGTTTCTTACGGAATGGAACGAGTTAAGGAACCTGGACCTGAAAAAGCTCCGGAAGATAATAGCCCAGCCCCTGATCCTGGATTTACGAAATATCTATGACTCGGGGAAAATGCGCGAACTTGGCTACACTTATATCGGTGTTGGCCGGGGTATATAGTGAATGTCATTAGTCATTATTTAGTTTTCATCCGAAAACTGTCGTTTTCGGATTCAAGCTTTCAGCCATCGGCGATCAGCTCTCAGCTAAAAACCAAGATAAACAATATATTAAGCTGTATGCTGATAGCTGACCGCTGACTGCTTCATCCGGAAATCTTGGGTTTTCTGATGAACACTAGTTAAGGATGGTGAAGATAATGTTCCCAGAGAAAAAATACTTATTTGGGGGAGTCGTCTGCCTCTTATTCTGTATTTTATCTTCTTTGTCTTGCAGCCCGCGGCTGACCTTGGCCGAGGCCGAACTAAAGTACGGCCCGCGCCCACCGGTAGTAGAGCGCTTTTTTTGTCCGGCCGCCATCAGAAGCGGTGACACGCTGAAGTTCTATATCTCCGCTAAAGATGAGGACGGGGATCTGGCTTACATCCATGTCAATGTACGTCAGAGGGGTGCGGGTGAAGAATCGGTGCCCTACATGAAGGTGCGCAAGGATAACCGGGCGCAAGTGGCCGGGTATCTTTACATGCTTACGCCGCCGGCTGTCCTTTTTGGAGAGGCTATAAATGTTGCCGTGGCCGTCATAGATCAGGCCGGCCACCGTAGCGGAGACGTATCACAGGATATATATTTTGGCAACGAATCTCCGCCGGATTGTCCGCCCGGATGGGAAAAAGAATGCAATGACCCGTTGGGGTTTATCCCTGTTTTTTTACGTCCTTTCCAGGAGAGAAGTACGTTAATAAGTCCCAGGACAATGTAGGGTTACAAAGTTAAAGATGATGGCTTCGTAAAAAGTAAAATTTTACCGCAGAGATCGCTGAGAGCGCTGAGATAAGGAATGAAGTTATTCGTTAATTGTTATTCGTTATTCGAGTAACCAATAACCAATAACGGAAATGAAGTTTCTCTGTGTTCTCTGTGGTTAAGTTTTGATAATGCTAAACGATTAGAAAGGAGAGATTATGGGAAAGAAAGAAAAAGAAATGAAGGAAAAACCGCTTGAGTCCATGACCGTTAAGGATCTCCGGGAGATCGCCTTGCAGATCCCTGATATTGTCGGCGTTCACGGAATGAATAAGGACGAGGTTGTCGCGGCTATCAAAAAGGCGCGCGGCATTACGGATGAGCCCAAGAAAAAGCCTGCCGCCACTATGCGCGAGATAAAGGCCAAGGCTAAGGAGTTGCGGGCCAAGCTTGTGGCCGCTCATGAAAGCGGAGACAAGAAAAAGGCCTGTATTAATCGCCGCCGCATAAGCCGTCTCAAGAAAAAGACCCGCTGAGCGGGATGATGGTGAGGTAAGATGGCTGCTGGCGCTGTTTTTGAGACACATATTGAAGGGCTGCCCCTTTTCAACCGGGGCAAGGTGCGCGACGTCTATGATGCCGGCGAACACCTGCTCATCGTGGCTACAGACCGGCTTTCGGCCTTTGATGTGGTGATGCCCAACCCCATACCGGACAAGGGCCGCATCTTAACCCGGATATCGCTTTATTGGTTCCGGGAACTGGCCGACATAGCGCCCAATCACCTGATCTCAGGCGAGGTAAAAGACTTTCCGGCCGTATGCCGTAAATATGCCGAAATCCTTGCCGGCCGTACCATGCTGGTCAAGAAGGCCAAGCCCCTCCCCGTAGAGTGCATTGTGCGTGGTTACCTGTCGGGCTCGGGGTGGAAAGAGTACCGGAAGACGGGAGCGGTATGCGGTATAACCCTGCCCAAAGGGCTTACGGAATCGGCCAAACTGCCGGAGCCGATTTTTACCCCTTCGACCAAGGCCGAGGCCGGTACGCATGATCAGAATATCTCTTTTCCCGAAGTCGAGAACCTGATCGGAAAAGAGATGGCCGCCAAAATTGCGCAAATAAGCCTGCGGCTATATAAAAAGGCGTCCTCCCTGGCCGAGAAGAAAGGGATTATTATAGCCGATACCAAATTTGAATTTGGGTTGACAGGTGAAAACCTGATGCTGATTGACGAGGTCCTGACGCCCGATTCCTCACGTTTCTGGCCGCAGGATCAATATCAACCCGGCCAGGGTCAACCCAGTTTTGACAAACAATTCGCCCGTGATTATCTGTTGTCACTCCATTGGGACCAGAAACCACCGGCCCCTGAGCTGCCTCCGGAGATAATAGCAAAGACCAGGTCCAAGTATATCGAGGCCTTCGAGCGGCTTACCGGCAAAAAATTTGTTTAAAGGCCGCCATCTACTTATGAGAGATAAACGCAAAAAAGTCTGTTTCGTTGTCTGTCTCTTTGTCCTTTGGGCCCATCTTTTCAGCGCTCCTGTCCTGGCCGACATGGTGGCCACGGTGGTCTGGGTGTTCGATGGAGATACTATAAAGCTTTCAAACGGCGCCAGGGTGCGCTATGCAGGCGTAAACACCCCGGAAGTGGCCCACGATGGGCAGCCGGCACAGCCATTAGCCGATGAGGCCTGCCTTTTGAACAGGCGTCTGACGCGGGGCAGGCAGGTACGGATCCAGATTGACAAGGAGAAGTATGACCAGTACGGGCGATTGCTGGCTTATGTCTTTTTGCCGGACGGGACCTTTGTTAATAGCGCTTTGGTGGAAAAGGGGCTGGCCATGGTATATACAACCCCGCCCAATGTGAGATATGACCAGGACCTGTTAACCCTGCAGCGCCGGGCCATGCGTGAAAGGGTGGGCCTTTGGGCCTCGGCCGACCCCGGCAAGGAACCCTTTTACATCGGCAATACGCGGTCGCGTCGCTTTCATAGCCCGTCCTGCCATCTTGGCCAAAAGACAGGCCGGCGTAACAAGGTCATCTACCGGAACCGTCTGGAGGCATTCTATGATGGGTTAAGTCCGTGTAAAAAGTGCAATCCCTGACATAAAGTCTACAGACGAATGGCGCTTCATTTTTAGACTTTATCTATTTTTTATTTTGGTGTATAAGCAAACCAATAAGAAAGGCCACTACTTCCGATAAGTTGAGAGATAACGGGGGGAAATATGAGTGAAAAAGCGGTACATTCCTTGGCGGTAATTATTGTTCTTTGCCTGGTCGTAGTCGTTTCTTCCGGACTATTCTGGCATCTCTGGCACGCCTGGGGCAGCCTTATCGTAGGGGAAATCGTGATGATCAGCATTATGGGTTTCCTGGTTCGTAAGGTGATCAGGTTCGGATGAGCTGTCTGTAAGCACTCAGCAATCAGCTGTCAGTTGTCAGCAAAAAACCAGGACAAACAACGACACATTAAGCTGAATGCTGATAGTTGACAGCTGGGCCGACCGTAGGCTGGAAACCCTGGGTTTCCGGATGGATTACAGAAGAACACCGATAACTTGGTCGCTCAGGATGCGTTCGATTTTTACGTCTATCATCCCGCTGATAGATACACCTTTTGTGTCTATCAAAACCGGGATGTAATTGGGCGTAAGCCCTTTATAAAGTTTAGAATGCCTGTCCCGGCCCTCGATTAGAACGCTGGTCTCTTGTCCCAGGTTTCGAAAATAGAATGTCTTCTTTTTGAGAAGCCCCATCTCCTTAAGCTGTCCGGCCCTCAGAGTGGTTGCCTTTGCGTTTACGCTTTCCGGAAAGGCACAGGCAGCGGTTCCCCGACGGGCGGAATAGCGGAATACGTGCAGATAGGTTATGGGCAATTCGGATAAGAGATCATAGGTATCTTTAAACTCCTTTTCCCCCTCTCCCGGAAAGCCGACCATTACATCCGTGCCTATGGCTGCCATAGGTATGGCATCATGAATCATGCCGATCATATCCTTATAAAATTCCGCGGTGTAATGGCGGTTCATCCTTTTTAACGTCTCTGTACTTCCACTTTGCAGGGGGATGTGGAAGTGGGGACAGATGACCTCTGATCCGGCCATGAATGTCACCAGTTCTTTTGTTATCTCCGTGGGTTCGATCGAGCTGATGCGGATTCTACGAAGCCCATTTACCTTTTCCAACGACACCAGAAGTTCATAGAGCGAGGCCGGCGGGGTGAGATCCCGGCCGTACCGTCCCAGGTTGATGCCGCTAAAGACTATTTCTTGATAGCCGCCCTCCACAAGCCGCGCCACTTGTTTAAGCACCTCAACCGGCGGCAGGCTGCGGCTGCGCCCCCGGGCATAGGGGACGATACAATAGGAGCAAAAGGCATTGCAGCCGTCCTGTATTCGGAGAAAGGCCCTGGTGCGCCGCGGGAAATGTTCGACGGTGAAGGGGCAGATATCTGTTACCTCTTCTATAGCCCCCACGTAGATTTCAAAGGAGTTATCCGGGTTATGCGGGCTGAGGTAGTTTGCCAGGTCAAATTTCCGGTCATTTCCAACCAGACAGACATTGCCGGCCTGGCAGAATTCCAACAGTTCCCGGCTGGCCGTCTGGACATAGCAGCCGGTGGCGATAATCCTGGCGGCAGGATTGGTGCGCATGGCCCGGCGGATGAGCTGTCTGGACTGAAAATCCGCTTTGGCCGTGACCGTGCACGTGTTTATGATGTATGCGTCGGCCGGCTGCGAAAACGGGACTATAGTATGACCTTTGGCCCTGAGCTGTTCTTCTATGGCTGCCGATTCAAATTGATTGACCTTACAGCCCAGGGTCTCAATGGCAATCCTCTGTATTTCAGGCAATGAATCCGCCTCCTACCACCACATCCCCTTTATAAAAAACGGCTACCTGTCCCGGCGTAATGGCCTTTTGCGGTTCCTGAAAGCGGACGCGGACAGTGGCCGCATCTACAGAGGTAAGTATCGCAGGGGCTTCCCTGTGTTTATAACGAATACGCGTTTTGACCTTCAATGCCTGCGTGATTTCCCGGGTAGATACCCAATTTATCTTTTCTACCATGCAATCCTGGCGATAGAGGTCTTCCTTCTTGCCGATAATAACCTGTTTTTTCTCAATATTAAACCCCAGGACGTAAAAAGGAGTCGCATCCGGCAGGCCAAGCCCCCGGCGCTGCCCGATGGTGAAATTAAAAATGCCCCGGTGTTTCCCCATGATACGTCCTTCAGTGTCCACGATATCGCCGGAATTAGCCATGTCCGGCGGTATTCGTTCCCGCAGAAATTCTTTATAATCTCCATGGGGGATAAAACAGACCTCCTGGCTTTCACGTTCGGATAAGTCTTTGAGCCTTATCCGGGAGGCATAATCTCTGGCTTCGGTCTTAGACATCTCTCCCAGTGGAAGGAGGATTCGGGCCAGTTGTTCCTGGCTGAGCGTGCAGAGAAAATAGGACTGATCCTTGGCGCGGTCGGAACCCTTGCGCAGGATGAACCGGCCAGCCTCCTCATTATATATCACACGGGCGTAATGGCCGGTAGCTATCTTTTCCGCGCCGAGAGATAAGGCCCTCTCCAGCAGGACGCCCAGTTTGATTTGCCGGTTGCAGACCACGCAAGGGTTGGGGGTCCGGCCCCGCAGGTATTCATCAATAAAATAATGGATGACCTCTTCGCTGAACGGCTTTTCCACATCAACGGTGTAAAAAGGGATATTGAGACGCCGGGCTACGGCCCCGGCTTTTTCGGCGCATACGGCCATATCGTCCGTGGGGATCAACATGTGCAGGGCAAAGATATCGCATCCTTCCTCTTTAAGCAGGGCGGCGGCCACGGCGCTGTCTATGCCTCCGCTTAAGGCTACGGCAATCCTTTTTTGTGGGGGATAGCGGCTCATAGAGAAGGGGATGGGGCGCAAAGAGAGCGGCTTCTAAAAACCTGATGCATTGCGCAGATGAACTTCCATGGCCCGTACCGGGCAGGCCGCCACACAGAGTTCGCAACCGCTGCATTTTTCCGGTTCAAAGCATACCTCCATCTCCGGACGGCGAATATAGAGGGCCCCGGTGGGGCAGACGGCGGTACAGGCCCCGCATTGAAGACACTTGTCCATATTGCGGTTAATGTCCTGACCGATGGTCTTTATTTTTACCCCGCATTCTTCCAGATACTTTATTCCCCGATTAAAATTCTTGCGATGTCCGCTCAGCTCCATAATCATAAGGCCATCCTGCCCCGGCAGGATGGTGGCCTTAAGGATGTTGAAAGAGAGGTCAAATTCCCTGACCAGGTTGCAGACGATCGGTCTATCTACGATATCTTGCGGGAAGCGAAGCACCAGCATGCGTGAATACATGGTATCACCTCATGGTAATTGGGACGGCCTCGTAGTCCGTTTCTATGTCTTATTTATGCTTTTTTGCGGCTTATGTCAATTTTTCAATGTTGGTATCATACATGCCTCAGCGTCAGGCGCCAAGATCCTTCACAGACTCCGCGTGTACTGTCTCAGAAATGACTTTACACAACGGTCATTCCGGATCCCCAATCAAGTTGAGGACAGGCTTGATCCGGAATCCAGTTTATCCTGTTGCGTTTTTTAGCAAATTTCTATACGATACCTATCATATTCAGCTCAGACGAAAAAAAGAGTCTACATAATATATAAGTTAGGCTAAGAAAGGAAAATGAGTCAAGCAATCATCAATCTCATCAAAAATGCTCTTTATGATGGGGCTTTTCTCGACATCAAAAAGGCTTCATCTGGCAACTCAAAAATAGGTGCATTTATCCTTGCAAGCTGCTTCATCGACTATATGGCAGGATTCGTTTGTGGGCGCGAAACAAAACCGAAAGACTACAAAGACTTTGTGAGTCATTATCTACCATCAATCTATAACCCATCAAAACTATACAAGGACCTAAGGTGTAGGCTCGTCCACAATTATTCCGAAGGTGGATCATACTGGTTTAAGGATAACAAGCCGGAGTTACACGGGAAAACTATGAATGGCAGAACCATCATTAATTTGGAGAACTTTATCGACGATTTGGGGAAAGCATTTAATAAACTTTTAGAGGAAATCAAGTCTGATCCATCAAGAAAGCAAAAAGCTGTTGATCGATACAATTCTATTGGACTCCTTTGTGTAGGGGGATTGGCACCCAGAAAGATGTAACTGTTTTGAGGAGGGAGGACATAATGGATTTAGTAAAAGCGTTATGGCGTGGGGAAGTATCACTTGCGAAAACATATTGGATCTTTGGTAGTTGTATTAATGTGCTGCTCTTCATTTCATTATCCTACATTTCTAGAAACGAACAACTATTTTCTACCCCTCCGGGGAAATTGGTTTTCTGGATGCTGTTTGGATTCTCTTTGGTCTATACCCCATTCATTCTTATATGTATTTGGAGGAGTGCGAATAAATATACAGGCACAAAGGCATGGTCAATATTAGCAAAGATCATGGTCATTGTGGGCTGGATGGGCTATATAAAAGAGATGTTGGAAAGTGCTTTAATAATAACGGGGGAAAAATAGGGATGGAGTTCTCAAGAAGTAATATGGAACTAACAATGCCTAACCTTTAAGGATTGAGACGACTTCCTAGTCGTTTCAATCCATTGTTCAAGAAGCCCGTGGTGTGGCACTGATCTTTCTAATAGGGTAATGCTTTTGTGGTGAAGAGGGGGAGTGCGGTATGGGAGAGGAAAAAGAGCCGTCGTCTGAGTCTGGGCAAATAGGCGACAGGTTGTTTTTTAGAGAAAGCGCGCTTTTTTGAGAGAATGAAAAGCTCTTTTTCCTCTGAGAAGTTTTGCACAGGCGGCTTCCGGGCACACCTGTCCTGTGCCGCTTTCATCAAGGCGATGGGTAGCCTGTATTGTGTTCTGCTTGATGAAGTTTTTGCTTGGGCTTTTTGCTTTAGCCCGACGGTCCTCCTTGTATATTGCGGTTTGGCAGAATAAAGAAGATATATTTCAGTGTCCAGCCGCATTGACGGCACTTCATGGGTTGCAGTGGTTCAAGTTCGGCTGCCGGCTCGGCCACTTCGAACCCGTAGGCAAGCTCGATTTTGGCCCGTACTTCATCAAGTGTAACTTTGGAAGTAGGGCTCAGGAAGCCATAGTAGCGCACCTTCATAAAGCCTGTCGGCAGGACGTGCTGGAGAAAGCGGCGGATAAACTCCGCCGTCTCCAACTCCATGGTGCGCAGGCGGTTGCTCTTCTGCTTTTTGTAGCGAAAGAAGACCTTGCCGTCTTCCACCTTGATGATGCGGCTGTCCGTGATGGCCACGCGAAAGACGTACCGGGCGAGGTACTTGATACTTGCGCGGCCATCACCCACTGCCCGGCAGTTCACGTTCCAGCTCTTTTGCCAGGCTTCAGTGCTAATCTCGTTGAGAAATCCGGCCTTTTCCATCCGGTCACGAAATTTGGCCCGGAAGATTAGGGAGAGGGCCTTTACCGGGAGATAGAAGGCACTGTTAGAGGGGTGCCAGAGGCCGTCCTGACTTGAGAGCGCCCCGCCCGGCACCACGTAGTGGATATGGGGGTGGTACTGCAGCTGCCTCCCCCAGGTATGCAGGACGCCGAAGAAACCTGAGATGTCGCTGCCGACGAACTTGGGATTTTCGGTCAGGATACTTATGGCGCTTGCAGAGGCGACAAACAGGGCGGCATAGGTAAGGCGCTGGTGGCTGCGCATAAAAGGGCGGATTTCCCCCGGGACGGTGAAGGTCACCATGAAATGATGACCGGGCAACTGTCGTCCCAACTGTCGCTCGATCCAGAGCCTAGTCTTATGGCCCTGGCATTGGGGGCAGTGGCGGTTGCCGCACGAGCGATGTACCACGTGTGTCTCTCCGCATTTTTCGCAACGGTAGACAAACGAGCCGTTTCCTTCCGTGCGGCAATTAATAATGGCGGCGATGACTTTTTTATGCTCGGTCGGCATGGTCTCGCCGTAGATTCGAAGGTATTCCGGGCCATAGGTGCGAAAGATATCATTAATCATCCCCATCGGTTAGATCCTCCATGAGGTGATTGATGATCCGGGCCGCGTCCTCATGCCCTTTCTGGGTCAGGTGGAGGTAGATCATTGTGGTTTCCAGGGCTGCATGTCCCATGAATCTCTGGATGGCCCGGATATTTACTCCCTCTTCCAAGAGGTGCGTGGCATAAGAATGACGAAGGGTATGGACCGAAACCCCCTTTTTGCGAATGCCGGCCTCGCGAAGGGCATGGCGTAATGCTCCCTGCACGCTGCTTTTGGCCATGGGGTTATTGGCCGTAGCTGCTCCCTGGCCGCTGCGCCCCAAAGCCGGAAAGATCAGGTTCTCATGGCGGTGAGTGAGCCAATGGCGGCGCAGGATGGCCAGTGTCGACTCTGGCAGGGGCACCATGCGGTCCTTGGCGCCTTTGCCCCTGTGGACGTGGATCATCACCCGCCCGCTGTCGATGTCGGATACTTCCAGGCAAAGGGCCTCCTGGAGACGCAGGCCGCAGGAATAGACGGTGGAGAGAAAGGCATGGTTATGGGGGGTGCGAACACGGGCGAGAACGGAATGGACCTCTTCGCGGGAAAGCACCGCGGGAAGCTTCTTTTCTCGGTCGGCGCGCAGGAACTCGAAGGTGTGCCAGTTGCGCTGCAGTACATTGATGAAGAAGAAGCGGATGCCGCTGTAACATATCCGCATGGTAGCTGCCGACCAATGGTCGACGTTTCTGCGGTGGAGGAAGTACTCCTGGAGCTCTTCCTCAGTGACAAGGTCAGGGGTCTTGCTGTAGAATTCGCACAGCATACGCATTGCACGGGTGTATGACTCCTGGGTGCGCGTGCCCAGGCCGTTCAATTGCGATGCCCTCATAGATTTTTCGTACCAGTCGGTCATTATATGGGTCTCCTTTTACGACGAAATTTTCCGCTATTGCGGATGAAGAAAGGGAGTACCTAATGGCTTGCTGGATTGAAAGCTTTGTATGAGGATTGGGGAGAATATCGCGGGACTACTTTATAAAGAGGAATTAAAATCTGCCGCGTAGCGGCTTACTTGAACCATGCCTTGCACGCGGACGGGAGTTCCGCTGCGCTCCACTCCCGCCGGTGAAGGCAACGTTAGGCTTATGATTTATGATGAACTCGGTAAAAAATATATTGAAAAACCTTCGACGGTCGGCCATCAGCAAGAATTCTGAGTTCCAGGAGGGACGACTGGCATTTGCCAACGGGAGCACACGGTTCGAAAATCCTTACGCTGAATCGAGCCAAGCCGCCTTAAGTTGGGATGCTGGCTGGCTGGAAGCGGAGAATGGCCGGAGAAAATTCCTCTCATCCCAAGGCGTGATGATCGATGACTCAAATATTGATGACTCTGATGCACATCCCTTTTGGCATATTGTTTTCTTCATTGGCTTGATTGTAATCTTTTTCCCTTGGTCACTGTTATTACTTCTTTTCCTATTTGGATGGGATGGGACAGTTCATATCTTTCGTGGACTAGTAGTCGGAACCGTTGGGACAATTATTTTCCTCTTGTGGCTGGTAATAGGGTTTCTCATTGTAATTGGCATTGTAGCCTTAATCGCGAATGCCTAACATCCGCCTGGGCAGACGGCGAGAAAATCGCGATTCAACATAAAATCCTGAAGAAGTCCAATATGATATAGGGCCGCTGCTCATCCGGCCCGTTAGGTGAAAAAATGAAAGATATAGATTTAACCATAATGTCCGATCTCCAACTCGCAGAATATAAACAGGGTTGCAGAGAAGATAATCCTCGTGCTGTTCTTGTTGAAAAAGAATTTGAACGCCGTGCCAGATTAGAACAACATAAGTTGGATTTAATTCTCATTGGTAAACAAGTCCAATGGATGAAATTCAGTGCCATACTTGGAGTTGTTGCTGCGCTTGTCGGTGCCATTATAGGAGCCTATTTAGCAGTAAAGATGCCAGAATTCCTGAAAAAACAGCCACAACAAAAATCAGAATCACAACTTGAACAAAGAACTGTTTCTCCTCCATCGGTTCATCAAAAAATAATAATCGAAAAATCTTTGGAAGATAGCGCTTCACAACAACCTCCTAAAAAAATGATAAACCACCTAACAACTGGCTCAACCCGACCGTGCAAAGCCACGTCGGGTTAGCCTTGACGTGTGTGCCGGGCATGGCACAGGACTATCGGGGTGAGAGTCCCCGATCCAGGTTTTAGCGGAGCCTAAGGCTAGGAGAAGGGCAAGAGCCTGCCCCGGACATAATTCGTTTACATAAGCCACACCCAAATAATGAGTTAAAACAGTATCAGATTGAGCAGATTATTGATGAGCTCAAGTCGAGGAGGTTAATATGAAAGATTTCTTGCAGTATAAAGAATATATAGGTTCAGTTCATTTTAATGCTGACGACGAAGCCTTTTTTGGAAAAATTGAAGGAATTGAAGATCTGATTTCTTTTGAAGGCGCTAGTGTAGCAGAATTGAAAAAATCATTTGAAGATGCGGTAGAGGATTATATTCAACTCTGCAAAGAACATGGGAAAAAGACTGAAAAATCTTATAAAGGCAGTTTTAATGTAAGGATTTCTCCCGAAGTTCATAAAAAAGCAAAACGGTTAGCAATCATGAAAGGAATATCATTAAATCAGTTCATTCAAAAGGCTGTTGAAGAAGAAGTAAGTAGAGAGAGTGCGAATATATGAGAAGTATGGGAAGCTGGTAAAAAAGTAAGTTGATAACGGAAAGCGTAAATCTGAAACAAAACCCATTCTTCACACCTAAGCGTGTCGGGAGCGGCCTCTAAAGTTATTACGGTAAACAATTTTTAAATTGACATTCTCCCATCGCAGATATACATTGTATATCATATATGTAAGGGGACATAACTATGCAAGATAATATGGAGTTACAAATTGGGAAATGGGGTAATTCGCTTGGCATTCGACTTCCAAAACATGTATTAGAATCACTCCATCTGGGTGTAAAAGATCGGGTAAGTTGCTCATTAGAGGATGGAAAGTTGATTTTAAAGCCCCTGTCTCACCAAAAGAAATACACATTAGAAGAGTTGCTCGCCCAAGTACAAGAACCCGGCAAGGAAGTTTCATGGGGCAAGCCGGAAGGAGAGGAAGTTTGGTAGCCCATATCCCAAAACGCGGAGATTTTATTCGCCTTAATTTTGACCCACAAGCCGGGCATGAACAGAAGGGAAGCAGGCCGGCTTTAGTCGTAAGTCATAGCGCCTTTAATAAAAAGATGGGGTTCATTTTTGTTTGTCCCATCAGCAACACAGAACGTAAAAATCCATTTTATGTAGCCATACCCGAAGGTAAAAAAATTACAGGGGTGATCATGGCAGATCAGTTGCGTTCGCTTGATTACGGAGCTAGAAATGCGGCCTACATTAGCAAATGCCCGGAAGAACTACTCCAGGAAGTCTTAATGCGTATAGACCCTATAATGTTCTGATTTCCTATTGACGGCACCCTGCGCGTGTAAGTAGTTAGTCAAAATTCTGTCCAAGACAATCCCACTCTAATTGCCGAGCACTCCGTCACGTAATCGTCAGAGGGATAGGGCGCGGCGTATATCTTCCGGGCAGGACTGGAGTATATAAGCTGTAGTCCTGTCCACGGTCTGGCTTGTATCTACCTGAAGAAGGCGACCGGACGGTATCTCCTCCGGCCGATCAAAGGTCTCCGCCTGTTTCAGATATATCTCCCAGCGACCGTCTGAGACGGCCTTTTTGTTTTTTCTCCGTCTTTCCAGGCGGGACTTGGTTTCTTCCTCCGGGCAGTGGCAATAGACGAAGCAGTAGGGGACATCCAGTTCTTCGGCCATCTGGATCAGGGCCGTCCTTTCGGCCCGGTCCTTGTATGAGGCGTCGAGGATGACGGATTCTCCCATCTCCAACCGGGCCGCCGCCTCTTCGCGTAATTTGGTATAGGTCGAGCGGGAAAAGTCCGGGCTGTAAATGCCCTGTCCGAAGGGCTCCGGCCTTCTTTCTGTGGGCGCGAGGCCGGCCATTTTTTTCCTGATCTCATCAGAATTAAGGGGCACGATGGCTAGTTTTTCACCAATAATCCTGGCCTGGGTGCTCTTCCCGCCGGCAATAAGGCCAAAGAATACCAGGAGAACCGGCTTCCTTTTTCCGTCGGCATAGCGGTAGGCAAGGCTAAGGTATTTTCGGGCCGTAGATAGAGAGCGGCCCCGGTCTTCTTCGCCGATCTCCTTGCTGTCCGCCGAGAAGGAGTGGATTTTGCCGCGCACGTAGGCCCGATAGCATTTGTAGAAATCCAGTACGTCTATAAGCGAGCGGTCGCCGGAGAGTTCCACGAAGCGATCGATAAAATATCCGGAGAGGGCGCCCAACCGGTGGAAATCCAGGTCCATGGCCAGGAAGGCTATATCACAGGCCACATCTCCATAGCGGAAACGCTCATTGAACTCTATGCAGTCGTAAATATAGACATCATCAGCTATACAGATGTTGGCCGAATAGAGGTCGCCGTGCCCGTCCCGGATTTTTCCTGATTTTATACGTTCCTGAAAGAGATTAGCCCTTTTTTCAAAGAAGGAGAGGCTGTATGCCTTAATGGTTTCAAAGCGCTCCCTGGTGAGGGCGCGGCCGATATAGCCTTCGGTCTGGGCAAAGTTTTCCTCGATATTGAAACGTACCTGCGGGATTTCGCCATAGAAGTCTATCTCCGGGCCGGTGGCGGCCTGTGTGTAGAAGGGGACGAGTTTTTGCACGATGCGGTCGATGACCCCTTGATCTACTTTGTCATCCTTTATCAGGACATCCATCATACGGTCCTGGGGCATCTGCCGCATCCTGACCGCGTATTCAATGACTTCTCCCGGACCGTTTATAAAAAAGCCTTTTCCGTCTGTAGTCACCGGTTCCACCCCGAGATATATCTCCGGTGAGAGCCTTTTATTGAGGACTACCTCCCGCTCACAAAAGTGTTTGCGTTTTTCGAGGGTGGTAAAATCGAGAAAACCGAAGTTAACAGGCTTTTTTATCTTATAAACAAAGTCACCGGTAATAAAGACGTAGGAGATATGGGTCTGGACAAGTTTTATCTCGGCTACCGGGTGGGGATATGCCCCTGGCCTTAACAGATCCTTTACAAAGTCAGGCAACATGCGGAACCTCTGCTGGCAGATAAGATAACTCTTGTTATCAGCTTATAGCCGAGGTGTCAAGGTATGGTGTTTATTTTTGATAATGCTGGACATCTGATTAGGAGTTTTGATATGCTGTTTCAGGTAGGCAATAATTCTTTGTAAGTATTAAAATGATCCGACTCTTAGCATATCTCTTTTTGTTGGTTATAATGTTCTTATCCTTTTTTGCCTCATCCGGTGCAGAAGAAGGGACAAGGATAACTCTGCTCTTAACCGGTCAGACCCGGGGGGCGCTGGAGCCCTGCGGCTGAGGCGAAAACCGGGCTGGCGGTCTGGCCAGAAGGGCTACAATAATCAAGGACGTTCTTAAGGAGAATCCTCAGGCCCTGTTGATCGAAGGGAGCGGCGCTTTTCATGGCGCAGGCCCGACGGATCTGGTAAGGACTGAGGTTTATCTAAAGACCCTGGAGAAGATGGGCTATCACGCCATTGCCTTGGGCGGCGACGCCTTCAACTTCGGGACCGACTTTATCCGGAATCAGATTAAGAGCCTAAACATTCCTTTCCTTTCGGCCAATGTCCATAAAGGTGAGGCTAAAGAGCTTCCGGGGAGGCCATATCTCATCAAGGAGTTGGGCCCGGTCAAGGTGGGAATCCTGGCCTTGACCGCGCCACCGCTCAGCCGCAATCAAATTCAAGCCGAAGGGGTTGAAATATCCGATCCTTTGGCCGGTATCAAAAAATATCTGCCCGTCATCAAAAGGGAAGCTAACCTGGTTGTGGTTTTAAGCGATCTTTCAGAAGAAGAAAACAGATCAATCATCTCTGAATTTGGCGACGTCCAGGTTATCCTGGCGGCCAGAGGCAAGATCCCTGTAGAAAATGTCAACCATGCCGTTATTGTCTCTCCCGACCAAAAGTACCTGGCCAGACTGGATTTATGGGTGGACCATAATGGACGGCTTCTGAGGCATGACTTTAAGTGGATTTACCTCTCGCTGGATATCGCCCCTGATCCGGCTATAGAGCAATTTATTTCACGGGCTTATGGCGCAGCGGTTAAGGATCGGGCAGGGCAGGCAGAGGCAAGACGAAGGTTTTCTGACCAGGCATTAGAGCAGGACAGGGATAATGGTTACGTGGGGGCAGAGAGCTGTCGAAACTGCCATGCACCTGAATACCGGGCCTGGAAAGACACCAGTCATTCCCGGGCCTTCGATACCTTGAGAGATATCCGGAGGCATTTTTATCCCGATTGTATTTCGTGTCATACCACGGGGTTTGGTTACCCTACCGGCTTTCAGATAGGTCAGACTACGGGACGGCTGGCCGGTGTGGAGTGCGAGGTATGCCACGGCCCGGGCCGGAAACATACCTTCCATCCTGAAACGTCTCAGTTGAGACGTACTGTCCCTGCTTCCATCTGCCTCGCATGCCATGACAAGGAGAGAAATCCGGACTTCGAGGGGCAAAAGGAACTGTTTTTTAACCGCATAAGCCATAAAGCATTAACTCGGTAAGGACAGATTTTGCATCTCCTTCGCTTGCTTGGTAGCGGCCTTATTGAGATTGGCCGGCCGGCGAAGAGGAAAAGAACCGTCTGAATGATATGGCCAGGATGGCTGTAAAGGCCAGGACGAACAGGCCGTTGGCCATAAAGGAAAAACTGTACCCCCACCTGGTGTTTAGAAGACCGGCTACTACTGCCCCGGAAAACATGGCGGCCGTCCGCACCACATAGAGCAGGCCTGAATTTCCCCCGAGGCGCGCCCCCGGGAAGTAGAGCGCAGTCAGGACCCCTATGCCTAAAATGGCTATAGCGTCACCCGTGGTGTGAAATATCCTGGTTAGAAGAAGACTCCCGAACGACCACGCCTTCCCGGTCAGGAATTGAAATGCACCGGACATTACAAGGCCGGCAAAGAGGAAATGGATAATCCTCTGCTTACGATCCATAAAGTATCCGATCCATGGGGCTAAAAAGGCCATCCACAGGCCGATACCGGCAAACATAAATCCGATATTTCTGGGCGCAAATCCCAGTTTCCCTTTCATTAAGAGTGTAAAGGAGGTTTGCTCTACGCCAAAGTGGGTGGCCAGGACAAATATCCCCAGTATCAAGAGGAGCCTGCCCGGTTTTTTCAGGTCGGCCCGGTATTCCTCAAAGCTAAACCTGATCGGGGCGGAATCCCTGAGAAATAAGGTAAGCGCGATAAGCGCCAGGGAGCATGCCCAGGCCGTAGCAATTAAAGACTTCGGTGGATAGTAAGAAGTAATCAATCCTCCTATGAGCGGTCCAAAGGCATATCCCAGGTAACCGCCCACGTGGTAGAGGGCCACCTGCCGGCTTAAACTATTGCGAGTGATGACCTTGAGGTAAAGAGACGAAAGCACAATAAAGAGGGCGGAGGCGCCGGCGCCTCCGATAGCGACAGAGAGCAGGAGCCAATAAAAGTTCCGGGAGAGGAGGAGGAAGAAGAAGTACAGGCTCAGGCAGCATGTGCCTGCGATGACGGTCTTTTTGGGAGAAAAGTAATCGGAAAAGACCCCCATGGGGAGCATGAGCAGCATAGAGGCCATGGAGAATGTGCCGATTATTATGCCGATACGGCCATCGGTAAGGCCGTATTCTTTCAGGAGAAGGGGCAGAAATGCAAAAACCATCCAGTGACAAAAATAAAATAGGGTGTTGGCCGCAAAGAAGACACTGGTGGTTTTTCTATCAAGAGCGATTTTCTGTTGTCTCCTTAAGATTCTTTTCTATGGTTACGGTTACCGCGGCCCCTGTGCCCATTTTCAGCCGACTGGCTGCGTTACCGGAGACCTCGGCGATTTCCAGAAGGCCGCCGCTGCCGAACAAGGCTATTATACCATGCTCTGCGGCCCCGGCATACGTCTTCTGGAGGAATTTTAAAGAAATGCCGTCGGCCTTAATCACAAAGGGTCTTCCCCGGATGTGTTTCTTAAATTCTTCTTCTGAGATGTTGGTAATAAGGTTTCCAAAGCGGTCTATCCAGACCACTTCTCCGTAGAGCGTCCTCCCATCGAATTCAGGTTTTGTGGCGCTAAAGATGACCGGGTCTGTAATGCGTTCACCCAGTTCCTCAGGCGGCGTGCCGCAGGCCAGGTGTCCGGCTACCGGCGCAAAGATATCGCGACCGTGAAAAGTGGCGGAGATTTTATCTAAAAAGTATTTTTTCTGATTTAATACATATACCTCAAAAGGCTTCCCTGATTGGTAGAGCAGGCTGAAGAGTCCGTTGTCCGGGCCGATAAAGAAGTGGCCGTCGCAGGCGACCAGGATAGGCCGGCGGGAAGCGCCCACCCCTGGATCGACTACGGCCACGTGTATGCTTCCTCTTGGGAAGTAATCATAGGAAGCGGATATCTGCCACGCCGCCGCCCTGATATCCTGCGGAGGAATTTCATGCGTCAGGTCGATAATTCGGACATCCGGGCAGATGGAGAGAATAACCCCCTTCACAACGCCGGCGTAGATGTCCTTGGCGCCGAAGTCGGTAAGGAGCGTAATGACTCTGGTTGTACGCATGGATTTCAGGCTGTTTATCAACGGGGTATGAAGAAAGGAGTTTTGATTACTTGCTTGATGAGCGGGACACGGAAGGTCTCCGTCTTTTTGCTTTCAGGGGTGAAGGCGTCAAGAAACAGACTGCCCTGCTCGAAGTAAAGCCGTTCCGGATCGGCCGTATAGCGGCGCAGCACCTTTTCACCTTCTTTCCGGCAGTCTATGACAATACGATTTCTATCCTGGAGCGCCCCCTGTAGTTTATCCAGGATGTCCTTATGGCAGCCGAATCCATCCTTTACAATCAGATTATCCACCATATTTATCAATTCTTTTCGGGTCTTCGAGGGGAGTGCGGCTATGATATGGCACAAAGCGGCGTAGGCGCCGTAAGCAAGAGCAAAATCATTTCGTGCCGTTAGAACCTGTTGCCGGACCGCGAGCATAAGGGCCACAGTATCCCCCAAGGCAAGATCGGGTATGGTAAATGCGGGTTCTTTTTTTATCAAAAATGCCTTTTCGTGGTTAGAATATTTAATTGACAGACCCAGTTCGTTTAACGACTGGAGATCATAATAGAACTGCGACTTGCCGATGCTAAGGGAGGCTAAACATTGCTGACGGGTTTGGTGCGGCTGGGTTTTGATCTTAAGAACCGTTTCAACCAGTCTAACTAAGCGGTTGGATTGCATATAGCGGCCTTTCACATAAGGGCACTATATTAAATTTTTCCTTTCAAAGTCAAGAAGTACTTTTTCCTTCCCAATTTCTACTTGACCCACGAATGCCTTTTTTCTACACTATCAGAGAGGAATTATCATGCCCATCTATGAATTTTACTGTGCTGATTGCAATACTATCTTCAACTTCTTTTCCAGCCGGGTAAATACGGAAAAACGGCCTATGTGCCCGAAATGCGGCAGCGGGCCATTGGATCGTCTCATGTCCAGGTTCGCCGTCCTAAAAGGCGCGAAGGCAGAAGATGACGTGGGGATGCCGGACCTGGATGAATCGAAGCTGGAAAAGGCCATGTCTGTGTTGGAACGCGAGGCTGAAAATCTCAATGAAGATGATCCCAGACAGGGTGCAAAGCTCATGCGAAAACTGTGTGATATGACCGGCCTTGATCTTGGCTCCGGCATGGAGGAGGCGCTGAAACGTATGGAGGCCGGGGAGGACCCGGAGCAAATAGAAAAAGAGATGGGAGATATTTTGGACGGAGGAGATTTTTTAGATATATCCTCAAAGGCCACTCCGGCAGCGAAGAAACGACCTCCTGTCCATGACGAAAACCTTTATTATTTATAAGGAGAAATAGACCTGCCTGTTATTCACATCTTCAGGTAGATGGAGGGCGTCCATCAAGGATGTTTTGTGAGATTTTTTGTAACTCTAAGATATTAAATGGTTTTTTTATACAGGCTAAAGCTCCGCTTTTCAGGAGTTCGCATTCAGGTCCATCGCTGGTGATTACGAGAACAGGAATGGAAGGATTTATCATTTTTATTCTTCGTGTTAATTCAAGGCCGTTCATCTCTGGCATCCTGTAATCCGTAATAATCAAATCATAGGCTTTAGAGGCAATCCGCTTGACGGCCTCTATCCCATTTTCTACAGTGTCTATCTCGTAACCAAAAAACTTAAAGGCCTTAAGCAGTAATGTTCTGATTATCTCTTCATCATCTACGACGAGGATCCTTTTTTTCTCCATTTGTTCACTCCCCATTGTTAAGCAATTTTTTTCAACTCTAATCAGGTGGATTCTAACAGCTCTTGCCCGGCGAACCTCTCCCCTATAGAAGACAAAGTTGGAGAAATCAGGGGTTAAAATATAAGCAAAGATCAACTTATACAACTAATAAGAGAATAAAATCAATCAAAAAATACAACTGTAGGGCGATAGACTTTTCCCCTTTTCTTTACGATAGTTAGTTTTTATCCGAAACCCGGACTATGTCTCATCTTACACCCGTAGGACAGCCGTCTCGGCTGTCCAAGTATTTGATCATATTTAAGGAATAGAGCACTTAGCTATAAATTCTAATTATGAAAAATTAAGACGGGTTATGTAAAAATTGACGGAAATCGACCGAAAAATTGGCGTGCGAATTAAGCAAATAAGGAAGAGCCGGGGACTGTCTCAGATTGAATTGGCCGAAAGGGTAGGCATATCTTTTCAGCAAATTCAAAAATATGAGAAAGGGGTCGCGAAGATGACGGTCTTTCGTCTTCAGCAGATATCCGAAGCCCTGGATGTTCACATCGCCGACTTTTTCGAAAAAGGAGAGTTTATTTCTAAGGTTTCAGGTCCTGTTTTAGAATATACTCCCGGAGAAACCCCTCTTGAACATTTTCAGCTCCTCGATAAGGAAGAAATTATTATCTTGAAACTCTTTCGCAAGATTAAGAACAATAAATTGAGAGAAGGGCTTTTGAAGCATATACGTGGGATTATCCAATTGGAAAAGAAGAAATAGGAACATGCCTTCCGCTAAGACAGTAACGTGGTTAAAATAAATACAATAACCTGAAGTAATTATGAAAGATATTAAAGACCTCCCCAATTTTGACAGGCCGCGTGAAAAACTGGCGGCCCAGGGGCCGGAGGCGCTATCGGATATTGAGCTTCTCGCCATACTTCTTGGAAGTGGGGTAAAGGGCAAAAACGTCTTTCAGGTAGCCCAGGGTATTCTACGAAAGCTTGATAAAGATAAGGGAAAAGTAGATCTAAAAAGTCTTATATTGATTGAAGGCGTTGGTCTTGCCAAGGCCTGCCAGATTGTGGCTGCCTTTGAATTTGCAAGACGGAGGTTCTTCAAGGACTTATTAGTGATTAAAAAAGCGAGAGATATTTTACCCCTTATTTCACATATTGCGGATAAGAAGCAGGAACATTTCCTGTGCATATCTCTGAATGGCGCCAATGAGGTTATCGGAAACAGGGTGGTCACTGTCGGTCTTCTTAATTCAAGTCAGGTTCATCCCCGGGAGGTGTTTGCCGATGTCATATCCGACCGGGCCGCATCCGTTATTCTTGCCCACAATCACCCATCAGGTGTGCTGAAACCAAGCCCTGATGATATAGCCATAACGGAACAGATGGTTGAGGCAGGTAAAATCCTCGGAATATCTGTGTTAGATCATATAATCATTACAAAAAAGGGATACCTGTCTTTTAAGGAAAAAGGGCTGATGTGACTCCCGTTTGAGGAATTTGTACGCCTGGTGTCAAGAATAAGGACTGTCAGGTGATGTATTTTTCATCTTTTTGTAAGAATGCTCCGTAATGTTCTTTAATGCATTCGGGGCATAAACTATGGGAAAATTCC
The DNA here is from genome assembly GCA_031082315.1 of Thermodesulfobacteriota bacterium. Lineage (NCBI taxonomy): Bacteria > Pseudomonadati > Thermodesulfobacteriota > Thermodesulfobacteriota bacterium. Next base: position 70,249 of record JAVHLC010000010.1, on the reverse strand, counting down.
GCTTCAGAATGATCCTTTATATACTGTTCAATGGGAATCCAATCTTTATCCACTCGTATCTTTTTGCAAAATGAGCAGACCGGTAAAAAGCCTTCCAGGTATTTAATCTGCTGAAGAAAACGTTGCGACAAAAAGATAATAAAGGCACCCAGGGCAATGACAAGGACGGTTTCTAGAATACTTTCAGCCCAGTTAATAGGCGTGGCCGCGGCCCCAAATAAATTATGCGGAACATCAAATACTTCGTCTAGCCATAATGCAAGGATTACCGTTAAAAATCCAATCGATTCATATAAGAGAATTTTTTTTGTCAGTGTGCTTTTGGCCATTACAGATTTCCTGAATGAAAATGCTGTGCGTAGTCTCCTGCGCGCCTGCGGCGGGACAGAATAGGCATTTTCGAAGCTCTCTTATTAATTCGGCTTAATTCAATAGAAACTTAACTTATAATAATATCATCCAGATGCCGCTTTGGCACATGGTGTACGCCTTCGGCATCCCGCCAGTATTTGATGTCTCCATCCGGTCGTAGATGTCCGCCTCTGGCGGATGCGACTGTCTCGATTACTACCTTTTCCCTGGGCTTACCCAGGGCCACAACAAGGAGTATCTCGTAGCGTAACGGTATCCCGAGGGCCTTGCGGAGTTCCTCCCGCTGTACTGACCCGATAATGCAGCCGCCCAGGCCCTTTTCTGCCGCACCCATGAGGATGCTCTGGATGGCTATCCCGGAGTCGTAGCCGACAAAGGACTGGTTGATTTCTTTATCCCCAAGTACCACGATATAGGCCGATGGCCTTTCTCCTTCAGCCGGGCCGGGCCAGTCTTTGAGGTAAGCAGCCCAGGCCAGGTGCGAGAATATCAAGGCGTTTTTTTGAGGATCGCAGGAAAGGATGTATTTCAGGGGTTGGAGGTTACCGGCGGACGCCGAGAGTCTGGCCAGGTCGACGAGTTCCCTCAGTGTCTCGTGCCCAATCGTTACTTCCTGATAAAAGCGCCGATAGCTCCTGTTCTTTAGTATCAAATCTCTTATCATCTTATATCCTTTTCAATTTTCAACTACTGTAAATCAGGTAAACGCCGCCCAGAAAGACCATGGCGCCACAAATCCTTTTCAATATGACAGCGCCATGGGATTTCTCATTCCAGTTCATATATCTCTGGACCAATTCGGCGGAGGTCCCGGCGGCCACTATGAGCGAACAGTGGCCGAGGCCGTACATGAGGAGCAGGAGAACCCCGTAAGCGATGTTTGTAGCGGCAACTTGAAAAGTAACGCCAATAATGGGCGCCATGTAAGCAAATGTGCAAGGGCCCACGGCCACACCAAAGATCAAACCGAGGACCAGGGCCATCCACAACCCTTTTTGTTTCATGCCGATCTGCCCTGGTCCGGACCAAGGGGCCGGGATTACGTCCATCAGGTAAAGGCCTACCAGGAAGAAGACCCCGGCAACCAGGTAGTTGCCATAGGGGCCAATATCCCCCAGCATGCGGCCGGCTGCTGCGGTTACGAGGCCAATGGTAGCAATGGTTATCAGAATCCCGCAGGCAAAAAGGAGAGATATGGAAAAGGCCCGTCCAGAGGACATACGCCCCTGACCGTCGATGAATCCAATAATCAGGGGGATAGAGGCCAGGTGGCATGGGCTGAGAAGGATGCTAAGGATCCCCCAGACAAACGATGCTCCCAGGGCCATTCCGAAGCTGTTCTCTACGGTTCGGGTCAGCACACTAAAAAGTTGATCCATGGCTATTTGATGAATTTGAGTTCCCTGAGTTTGGCTACCAGATCGTCTTTCGGATAAAATCCCAGATGACGATAAACCTCCCGGCCATTGGCATCCACAAAGACTTGTGTAGGGATCACCATAATACGATAGAGCCGGGTTAATTCTGATTTACTGTCAATTTCCACCACCTGTACCCTAAGCCGGCCTTCGTACTCCCTGGCCAGGGACTCCAGAATAGGCTTCATTTGTCTACAGGGGATACATATCCCCCTTCCGAACTCCATGAGGACTGGAAGCCTTGGCTTAGTTGCTGGTTCAGCCTGGCTCGGAGTAATTGACAGGAAACCTATAAAAAACACCAGTACCAATGCGATAAAAACTTTCTCTTTCATGTATTTTTCCCTTTCAAATTTATTGTAGTGTGAACATGCATAGCGAGCGCATACGATGCATTTTACCTTGCATACGGAGATTCCCCGCAGCTTACTGCGGGGAGCTTCAATGCTCTCATTTCTTAGTTGTTATCAACAATTCTTCCATCACGGATCTGATGGATGCGGTCGAATCCTTCCACCATGCGCTGGTCATGCAGCCTTCCTCCGAATCATTCCATCGACACGGTACTTGTCTCCTCGTAGAACAAGAACTGATCCTTTCCGGGGACACCATCTTTGAGATCGACTCCTCGAGGAACATACCACAGTCTGACAGTGGTATGGATTTCTCGTGGACCAGCCGGGTTAATGTCCCTGCCGACTTTTTCCGGCAGCCGGATCTCGAACGTCTCGATCCGGGTCTGGCCGGGTTGCAGGCTTGTGTCACGGAGCAGGCCTGCCTTTTTATATGATCCATAGACCATCTCGCTGCCCCTGCCGTATGCCGGGGACTGGGGCATATAGATCTTTTCATCCGAGAATACCTTTTCGCCGTCTTCCGTGTGGGCGGTCACATCCAGGACCAGCCTGTTGGTGCCGGGTCAGCCGTCCGGTATTCTGTGCCCCGCCTTATTGGTCAGGTTAACCCTCAGGACGACCATAGGCACGGGCGAGGCACTTACCCTGGGGAGAAAACAATAGGCTACAGCATCAATCCGCATGTCTACAGCAGACCTCGCCAGTTTGTTGTCTCTGTATGCCGGCATGAGGTGGCCCACTTTGTCTTTCTTGATATGGCAATCCTGGCATGTCTGGGACCCGCCGGACGGGATGTATGCGTGCAGATAGCTGCCGTACAGGGTTGCGCACTGCGTGGGCTGCGGCAAGTCAAAGTTGGGACCCGACCCGTGGCATTGACCGCAAATAATAGCTTCTTTGATGATGGGGCTTCTTTTCAGAGCCTTGAATGAGGAGCCCGCATGGGGTCCCTCTTTAGTGCCGTACAGCGTTTCTCTTCCCGGTGCGCCGTCCAGCCACTTGTGCACGAGGGCGTGAGAGTTATGACATACGAGACAATCTATGCCGACCTTCTTGAGCGTGGCCTCGTCACCGTCGATAACCGCTCGGACAATCTGCCGCGCTACCTGGTCGCTGGCATTCTGTATCTGGGGCAAGTGACACTTGAGACATACGGTCACATGCTGCACGGTGACGTCGTCCAGGTTTTTCGCTCCGGAGTATGGCCACTCTTTCATGAGGGCCTGGGTAGCAAATTTACGAATACCGGACATGGTAGCCCCGGTGCCGACCAGAGACCGGGCGTGAATCGATTTCTGCCACTCTTCATATATCGTTTTGTGGCACTCTTTGCAGGAAGATGTGTCGTACATTCCGGCAAGTTCGTCGATGGTCCCGGCCTTTTTTTCATCCGGCACTGCCGCCCACACCGCGAGCGGCATGGCCAGTAAGAGGATAAAGGTAAATCTCGCGAGTTTCATAAAGCTCCTTTCTTTCCCGTGAACTGATCCTTCTGCCCCGGCTTATAGCTCGCCTCAAAGACAGGCACGCAGTGAGGGCCGCTTTTCTGTTTGATCTTTTTTCCCAGGCACTCCTTTACAAAACCGAGCGCCTCTTCTTTGTCGTCATCGAGTACAATATGGATTATGCGCTGTACTTCTTCCAGACTGAATTCCAGGACTGTTTTGGAATTACCCACCTTCTCCGACCTCCCGGCGGCCCTTTTACCGCCTCAGTTGTTTACCGCTTCTGTTTTTCCCCTTCCGCACTCTGGGGTTTCCACTGTGGATGATGTTTTTCCGCCCATTCTTTAGAAACCTTTCCTTCAAAGATGCTTCGCAGCGTACCGGGATTAGCGATAGTCCCCAGATAGACGTGCACTAGGACCACAGCCGTAAACAGGAAGACAGTGATACCGTGAATGGTGACTGCCACTTGCCTCAAGTTGGTCGCGTCGGACCAGATCAGGATGAATCCGGTTGCCGCAAGTATCAATGTCATCACCAACGCCAGCCAAAAGAAGAGCTTCTGCCCGGCATTGAAACGGGAGGCGGGGATATTAGCTTTGTAGCCGAAATAGCCTCCCAGCCTTTCTAGCCATTCTGCGTCGCAACGTTCGAAACAGGCATCCCTGAACCAGGCCAAAAGAAGCAAGAACACGGCTAAGACAAATCCATACCCAAAGTAGTGATGCCAAGTATAAATGTTTTCTATAGAATCCGCAGAGAACCAGGCCCCTGATAAGGTCAGGTAACCGGTTACGGCAAGGCCCAGGAAGGTGACGAGCGAACTGTAATGGATAACCCTTTCAAGGACGCTGAATCGCTGGATTTCTTGAAAAGAAGATCTCTCCTGTATACGCCTAGGACCAAAAATAATGTAATGGAGCAACAGGATTACGAGGACTATAAGCAGTCCCCAATAAATGAGTGGCCTTAAGGTTTCCTGCTGGAAGACACCCATGTTTACGGTCAAAGAAGTAAGACCCAGAAACTTAAAATTGGCTTGTGTAACCACGTTGCCTTTTTCATCGAAAGGGTTGACCAGGACCGGCTTGAAGAAGAAACCTGAGCCTGAACTGTGGCAGTCTTTGCATCCTCCGGAACCCAGGGCAGCGCGCGCCGGGCTTACATCGTGGCTGAACTTGAAGACCGAGCCGTAGGGACTGTACTCGTGAGGCGCTCTGGGCAGGGTCCGCCAGTTTACGCCGTCTGGAGTCACCTGATCTCCCTTGACAAAGACCACTCTTTTGCCTTCCAGGGATTCTCCTTCGGCCCGGAGATGTGCGGTAACAGCGGAGAGGAGGGCATAGATCTCTGCCGTCCGGTCGACCTCCGGGAAGCCGTCTCCATTGTCATCGCGTATTGATTTCAGCTCCGGATAGTTCTTTTCCGGTTCAGCCCGGTGCATGGACCACATCTTGAACATGTCCTTCATATAGGGCTGGCTGAGACCTTTTTTGCCCTCTTCTTCGATCCCGAGCCAGATACTATATAGACGGGTCAGGGGATAAATCTTTCCCTTGTACCAGCCGACCACAGGGGCATAGGTATGAAGCGGCTGGTAGCCGGCGGTGGAGGCATCCACCTCGCCGTAATAGTTCCAGGGCTTGGCATCCGGCCCGTAGAATGACCAGATGCGCTTGGGCGGCGGCTCAATACGGGGGGTGCTGTTAAAAACTGTGCTGTCCTGAATGAGAGCGGCCTTCACCTGTCTGGCCGGGATATGGCAGGTCTGGCAGGCGATCTTTTCCAGGTGGCGCGGCGGAAGCCCCCGGTGTTTCATGACCGGCGCGTTAAGGAGGCCCTTGCTATGGCAATCCGCGCAGGTACGCATGGTGTCGTCCAGATCGTTCCGCACCAAACCGCCCGGATCATCGCCTTTTCCGATCTGATGGACTTCTTTGCCCTGAATTCGCTTATCCACTGCCAGGCTCCCGGTCAAGTGGCAATCGATGCAACGAAGTCCGGCCCGGATATGCACATCGGTACGGGTATTGTATGATGCGCCCTTTTTCTTCCAGTCCGTTTCCTGATGGCAAAAGAGGCAATTTTTGGAAGGGGCATCGCGGACGATATTCAAGGCGACCTTCCCGTCGTCCTTGAAGAGCTTCGGGTCATAAGCCACATGGGGCTTCTCGCCCTTGGCCGTTTCGCCTTTTATCTCTCCGAAACCGGCACCGACGGTGGCTGCCCACCGAAAGTTTAGGGCCTTGATCTGCTCTTTACGCTTTTGGTTGTTATAGGCCGGGAGATGGCAAAGGAGGCAGTCGGCCTCGATCACCCCGGTCTCGGCCCATCTGGCCTTGAAGTAGTCGCCATCAAACCCGTTGTCTCCACCGGATTTGATGCCGTTCACGGGGTCACGGGCCACATCGTCGTACCTTTTCCCGTTTCGGTCGTATTCCATAGGACCGCCGCCCGGGTGGCAGCCGCCGCAACCGGCGGTAACAAAGTCAAAAGACGTCATATCGATCTCACGGGCTGATGTGTTGTTCTTCTTCGCCAACTGGCGAAAGACAGGGGCCGGGGTTCACCACCGCCCCCCGTACTGGCCGGGCGAGGTGCACCAGGGATAAAGCGCCTCAAAGGCCGCGACCAGCGACTCGCCTCTCCCCTGCTGAAAGTGGTAACCCTGGGTGATCTTGTTGTAGTCGTGGCACCGGCCGCAGGTCTTCTTCGGGCTGTAAGGCTTGTCGGCGTTTAGACCCTTGTCCGGATCAATGACGTTTCCGTCCTCGTCCAACAGGTTAAACGGCGGGCAAACTCCCATGGCCGTCCGCTTGGCGTCGGATGCCGCGGACTGGCCGGGAAGCAAAATAGCGTCTTGTCCTAGCAGAGAATGCGTTCCCAGAATCGAAGCAAGAAGTATGCTTAGGCCGAAGGACCATTTTTTCATAACCTCTCTCCTTTCGCTGATAAATGGGCTGTCGCACCCTTAACCGGCCGGTACTCGATATAGGCTTGGTTGATGTCGAATGGATCATGGTAAGGATTATTGCCCGGAGCAAAATCCTTGTCCGAAAAGGAAAGCCCCATGGCCTCGGCATCTTGGATTTGGGTATGAAGTCGAATGGCATGGGGCAACTGCAAATTGCGATCGAGTCGCAACCGGGAAAGGATGTAGTCTTCCTTAGTGCCCGTGCCATACGTTCTTATGTTAGTTTCGTCCTGCATCTCGCCTCGCAGGCGGTAGGTCCCGCCGATGTCCAGAATTGCTGAGCCCAATTTAATGCCCTTCCATGGGTGATCCTTTTTTGTGGCTGGGATTTTCTGATCTCCACGGGCCAACTGCGGACAACAAAGGATGACGATAAATGTCGGCAGAATTACCCAGTTCTTCATTTCGCCGCCGTTCTCAAAATGCCCTTCCGGATTCGCGGTTTCTTTATCAGTAGCATCCCTTTCCGATAAATCCAGGCCAGGACCATGGCCAAAAACCCGTAACAGCGTCCTGTATTCCCGCAGTATTCACACACTTACAGACTCCCTTATCCAGTCTTTTATCTGGGTTTTGGACGGCAACCGGCCGGAGGACTTTATCTCGCCGTTTATTACCAGGGCCGGGGTGGCTACCATCCCATAGCTGGCGATTTCTCGCACGTCACGCACATGCTCTACCTCCGCCCCTATATTCTCTTCTGTAAGAATAGACATGACCATCTGCTCCAGTTGGTCGCAGCTCGGGCACCCTGGCCCCAGGATGGCGATATTTAAAATAGACGTTTTTTCTTCGGCCACCGGTTCTCCCACGAATTTCTTGAATTCACGCAAAAAAGCCGCTTTATATTCTGCCTCTACAGAAGAGGGTATGTAATTTCCGGCTTTTAATTTTACGAGCATCAGGTCGGCAATTTCTTCGTCTTTTTTCCCTTTCCAGGCGGACAATTTCTCCAGCGCCTCTCTCAGGCCTAGGATACCCACCCGGATGCCCTTTATTGCTATATAAGAGGGTTCTTTCTCCGACATAAGAAATCCTTTTTTTGCCACGAATAAACACGAAGTTAAAAATTGAAGCTCCCCGCAACCCGCCTGCGGCGGACGGGGAATCTCCGTATGCAAAGTAAAATGCATCGTATTCGCTCGCTAACCCCGCTGCCCGCCAGAGGCGGACCTGGATGGCAAACAGCGGGGAATGCGCTCGCTATGCATGTTCAAGAGTTCTTGAATCGAGAACTCAGGAACTCAGGAAAAGAGATTTTTGTAGCAGATTATTTGTTCAAAAAACCATGTTGAGTATTCGGTCCCAGCTCAAATCCTCCCCTCGCTCTCCTTTCGGAAAAAGGGATTAAGGGGGATTTGCATGATGTTCCGCACATAGTCTCCGATTTCTCCAGCACCCACAGGGTTAAGTGTGGCAAAGGAGGATAGGGGAGATTTGAAGGCTCGGCTTACCGCTGAGTCTTTTCATAAATTCGTGCAATTCGTGGCTAAGAATAAAATCGTCTCCGGAAATACAAGGCCATGTTCACAAGGCTGATCAAAACCGGCACTTCCACCAGGGGACCGATTACTGCGGCGAAGGCCTGACCGGAATCAATCCCGAAAACGGCCACGGCCACGGCAATGGCCAGTTCGAAGTTGTTGGATGCCGCGGTAAAGCTCAGAGTGGTTGACTGCTCGTAGGTGGCCCCTATCTTCATGGAAAGATAGAAGGAGACAAAGAACATGCTCACGAAATAGATGCACAGGGGGATGGCCACCCGGACTACGTCCAGAGGAAGCTGGACGATGTATTCCCCTTTGAGGGAAAACATGACCAGGATGGTGAAGAGCAAGGCCATAAGGGTTATGGGGCTGATCTTAGGAATAAATCTCTCTTCATACCACTGGCGTCCCCTGACCTTGAGCCCGATTAGTCGGGTCAACATACCTCCTAAAAAGGGAATACCCAGGTAGATAAAAACGCTTTCGGCTATCTGGCCGATGGAAACATCCACCACCGCGCCTTTAAGCCCCAGCCATTGAGGAATAACAGTAATGAATATGTAGGCATAGACGGAAAAGAAAAGTACCTGAAAAATAGAGTTGAAGGCCACAAGTCCGGCGCAGTATTCTGTATCTCCGGCGGCCAGTTCATTCCAGACGATGACCATGGCGATGCACCGGGCCAGACCGATCAGGATAAGACCCACCATGTATTCGTGGTGACCTGAAAGAAAGGTAATGGCCAGGAGAAACATCAGGATGGGTCCGATGACCCAGTTTTGAACGAGGGAGAGGCCCAGAACTTTAAAATTATGAAAAACCTGCCCTAACTGTTCATATTTCACCTTGGCCAGTGGCGGGTACATCATCAGGATCAACCCGATGGCAATGGGGATATTGGTGGTGCCGATCTGAAAATAATTGATCACGTTCCGTACGCCGGGGAAAAGATACCCCCCGAACACCCCCGCAAACATAGCCAGGAAGATCCATAAGGTTAGAAATCGATCCAGAAATGAAAGTTTTTTAACAATTTGTTCAGCCATATCCAGGCCGCTTCCTGTTTTTTTGACTCTTCTATGCCAGCATCTTTTTGATTTCTTCAACGCCCGGCACCTTGCCGGCCACCTTGACCACGCCATTGACGACCAGGGCCGGAGTGATCATCACTCCGTAGGACATAATCTCTCTGATATCCGCCACCTTCTCCACGGTAGCGTCGATCCCGAGGTCTTTTACTGCCTGCTTCGTGGCCTCGGCCAGTTTAATACATTTGGGACAACCAGGTCCCAGTATTTGAATTTTCATGGTTGTACCTCCTTTCAAATTATCCCCAGAACGTGCCAAAAACCTTGCCGGCAACTGTGGCCATAACACAGACCAGGGTAATAAAGAGTATGGTTTTTTTGGTGCCCATAACTTGGCGAATGACCAGCATGCTGGGCAGGCTTAGCGCCGGTCCGGCCAGAAGTAACGCCAGAGCCGGGCCTTTTCCCATTCCGGCGCCGAGTAAGCCTTGTAAAATTGGTACTTCAGTCAGGGTGGCAAAATACATAAAAGCCCCGGCTACACTGGCAAAGGCGTTCGAGAACCATGAGTTCCCGCCCACACTGGTTGCTATCCACCTTTCCGGGATAAGAGCTGTATGTCCCGGGCGTCCGAGTAGAAACCCCGCAGCCAGTACGCCCAGGAAAAGAAGCGGCAAGATCATCCCGGCATAATTCCAGGTAGATGCTCCCCACTCCCTCAGTTCCGCCGGTTTGAACCAGAGGGACAGTGCCCCGATGAGTCCAAGAAGCAGGGCCCCTGCGATATAAAAGCGAGCCTTATAAATGCTGGTATAAAACGAGGGGGCATAGTCTATGGAAAAGATGTTATCCTTTGGAATAACCTGGATTGCGTTGCCGTCAATTTTCTTGAAGTGGTATTCGGTCAGCGTTTCACCAGAGAGAACTCCCTCCAGGACAGTTCCATTATTTAAAGTAATTTTAGCATCACCCGGCTTGCCCCAGTTGGCAAAGACCAGAATCCCGACCATTAGGGCAAAGTAGATAATCATTTTCCAGAGCGGCTTGCCATTTTCTTCCTCCGGTAGCAATACGGCCGCGGCCTCCTTGGCCTTTTCCCGTTCTTCTTTCAGAAAGGCCAGGTGCATCAAAAGACCGATGACGATACTGAAACCAATGGCGCCGACAGCGCGGGCCACACCAAGTTCTATGCCCAGCACTCGTGCGGTGAGGATGATGGCCAGCACATTAATAGCCGGCCCGGCGTAGAGGAAGGCCGTGGCCGGGCCAATGCCGGCCCCGCGCGCGTAGATACCGGCAAAAAGGGGCAGTATCGTACAAGAACAGACGGCCAGGATACCGCCGGATACCGAGGCCACGGAATAGGCCAGCCACTTTTGGGCCTGGCCACCAAAGTATTTTATAACACTGGCCTGGCTGATAAAGACAGCGATGGCCCCGGCAATGAAGAAGGCCGGAACCAGACAGAGAAGCACATGTTCCCGGGCATATTCCTGGAGCATCATAAAGGCCTCCAGGCCGGACTGCCGCACGATAGGGTGGGCAAAGGGGGTGAAATATGCCGCGAGAAAAATGCCGACCATGAGGCTGATAGCTTGCCACTGTTTCAATTCAGGGTACCTCTCTTGATTAAGCTAATGCGGGATTATTTTTAAAAAGTCTTTAAGCGCGCATGGTCTTCAGCAGCTTCATATGGGCCTGGGCATTAGCTACTAATACGGACTCGATACAGTCAAAAAATTTAAGGATGCAGGGTATCCGCAGTATATAGTAAATCTGAGTTCCGTGCTTATTGTCCTGAACTATACCGGCAGCCTTTAGCACAGAGAGATGCCTGGAGACCGTCGAGACATCGACGCCGATCATTTCCGTGAGTTCATTCACGCATCGAGCTCCCTTGGATAGTTCTTCGACGATGAACAAGCGGCTGGGATGAGCCAGGGCTTTAATTATCTTTGCGCGGGCTTCTAATCGGGCCTGCGTCCGTGTGCTGATCTTTCCCTTCGTTGTCGTTGGCATGGGGCTATCCTCCGTAGGTGGCTACTCTTAATGTTGGTTATTTGGTAATATAGCCAAATAACCAATCATGTCAAGAAATTTTTTTACTAATCTGCTGACTTTTCTGATATGATGATGCGCATTACAAGATAAATCCAGATGCGATGCCTATAGCGAAAGGAGGGATAGGGGATGAAAATTCTATTTATCATTACTGCCGACGATGGAGAGACAATATATAATGCCATGAGATTGGCCAATGTGGGGGGCAAAAAAGGTGACGATGTCAGTGTGTTTATGCTCGGGAAAGGCGTATGTTTTGAAAAAAGTAGCACCGAAGAATTTAATGTTATGGAGCAAGTTAACCAGTTCAAAGGAGATTTTTATGTCTGAGGGGTTTGTATGAAATCCCACGGTCTCGTGGGATCAAGTACCTGCCCCATTGCCTGGATGGACGATCTGTACGAATTGGTTAGGGACGCTGACAAGGTTATCACGTTTTGAGCAGATCATTATCCGAAATCACATGAATAGCATAGGGAAATTATGAAAGAGATAATACTTAGGCCGATAGGTATAATTCATTCTCCCTTTAAAGATATCCAGGGAATGCCCATACAACCAACCGCCGCCAGAGGCATCCCCGGGACTATAAAGATGGAACCAGAGTACGTTGATGGACTTAAAGACATAGAAGGATTTTCCCACATTGTTTTAGTTTATTATTTTCATCTCTCGGAAGGTTATTCGTTAAAGGTTAAGCCATTTATGGACGATCGTCTGCGCGGTGTATTTGCGACGAGGGCGCCCAAGCGCCCGAATCCTATAGGAATATCTGTGGTCAGACTGGTAAGGGTGGAAGGGCGGACGCTTCAAGTCGAAGATGTGGATGTTGTGGACGGCACACCACTTCTGGACATAAAACCTTATGTTCCGGAATTCGACAGCCCAAAGGCGGAGCGAATAGGCTGGCTCTCCGAAAAAGTGAATAAGATACATAAGATGAAGGCAGATGAAAGGTTTAGATGAACATTGGCATAAATACCCACCCGGCTGATCCATGGCGATATTTTTTTAATCTTATACTTTTATTGTCCAAAAATCAGCGCAATCGTTTGCTTTGCCAGGCCATACTTAGGAATAAACGCACTACCTAAAAAGTCGAAGAATTTAAATGCTTGAGTATGGTGGAATGGTACCCGACTCATTTCAGCCGCCAAACGGGACATCGACTCCAAAGAATCTCTGCGTCTGGGATCGACTTCAAGCAGTGCGGGTTCACTCGATTCGATTCCATTTTGAACAAAGCGTGACTTAACCAAATCGTAAAGATATGCTTTCTCGCTTAATTCCGAAATTCCATCCTGCCTTCGTTGTAAAGAGGATAGGCTCTTTTTCTCATTTTCAATGGCCTGATCGATTGCCTGTAATCCTCTTGTGTAACAGATACTCGAAGGTTTTTCGATAATGATGGCGGAGTCCATATCTTCCGCTTTAATAACGTCTAGCGACTGGCGCAACAGATCATACTGTAGGTGAACAAAGAAGGCTACGTCTGCAATAAGCCCAAAGCGGTTGGCATAGGCGCCCTTTTTTAGCCACCCCACTCTTGACAACGCGCTATCCAGGTTTCGCATTACATCTTTGTAAGGGTACCACAGCACCGTCTGATTGTCCTTGCGTTCCAGCGGCTGTGGTAACTCGGGTAAATTGCACGCATAGGCCTCAGCAATGAGTAAATGCGAAAGGGCGCTATAATAAGGGTCAGAGATATTTTGGGTAACGTAGTTTTCTGCCTCCTGTAGCTTTTTTTTCGTCGCACGACTATGGGCCATGTAATCATCGAAGGTCCTGAACTGGCTGATAGCCGTACCCATAAGGGCTTTTCCCTGATCGACAAGTTGGCTTATGTGATTGAGATGTCTGTTTAGTTCATGGCGGGAAGGGGTTTGGGCAATAGCTAAGGCCGGGGTGGCCAGAATCAAGAGAATCAAGACCACTCGCTTCATCTCACATACCTCCTATTCCCACGTTTTGATTCTTTTCTAACGGGGATCTCTTGAGCTGCCGTCGCTGCGGTTCAAGTAGCGAAGCGTGGCACTAGAGCTTATCGCTGGCGTCGTGCAGGCTCGGGTTAGCGTTGCTTGTCTTCGGCCTTCATCTTTTACATTTCCAGCCGCTATTTTTCCAATGGAGCTGCATCTACTCAAAATCATATAAGAATTTGCCAAATAACACAATAAGACAAAATATATTTAGTTTCCATCCGGAACTCCAAGAATTCCGGATGGAGCTATCAGCGTTCAGCTTAATATGTTGTTTGTATTGGGTTTTTGCTGACAGCTAATTGCTGATCGCTGAAAGTGTGAAGTTCGTCCCGGCGTATCCCACAAAAAGACTTGCACTAATTAATAGTATTCAAATAGAATATTAAAAAGGGTGTTGGAATACTCT
>JAVHLC010000010.1:43169-56618 GCA_031082315.1 Thermodesulfobacteriota bacterium | reverse complement strand
GTTTAGAAGGAGATAACCATGGCTCTTAAACAGGGCTACATACATGTTTACACCGGTAACGGCAAGGGTAAGACAACCGCCGCCTTAGGGCTTGCCCTTCGGGCCGCCGGTCAAGGGCTGTCTGTGACTATGATTCAGTTTTTAAAAGGAGAAACTGATATTGGCGAGATAAAGGCTGCATCTGCATTCCTGCCGAAGTTTGTTATAAAGCCAGCCGGACAGAAGGGCTTTATTTTCCAGCGTGAGATTTCTACAGAAGATAAGGAACGGGCGGCAGGGGCCATGGAACTGGCCAGCAAGATTGTCCATGAGGGATCAACCGATGTATTGATATTGGATGAGGTAAATGTGGCGGTAACCCTCGGCCTTGTGCCCGAGGAATGGCTTGTTTCAGTGATGGAGAGCAAGCCCCAGGACATGGAGCTTGTGTTGACCGGCCGGAACGCCTCCCCTCGAATTATTGCGTGCGCAGATCTGGTTACAGAGATGCGGGAGATAAAACACTATTTTAAAAAGGGGGTTAAAGCGCGGGAAGGGATTGAAAAATGATGCCGTCCCATAGGATCGCGACCTTGGGAGCCGTGGATTTGCGGGCGAAGCACCTGGCTATCCTTTAACACAGGCCAACGGTTTAACCATAGCTACCTTTTTTGCCAATCCGGCCTGGTGAGCGGCGTTCACGACCTCCACCACATCCTTATAAGCACCCGGCGCTTCTTCTGCCACGCCTCGATAGGAACGGGTCCGGATTATGATTCCTTTAGCAGATAAATCCTTTATAATTTTGTCACCACGCCAGGTCTTGGTAGCTCGCTTGCGGCTCATGCTACGACCTGCACCGTGGCAGGCCGACCCAAAGGCCTGTTCTGTGCCGAATTCTGTGCCTACCAGAATGAAGGAGCAGGTGCCCATGGTCCCGCCAATAAAGACCGGCTGACCAATTGATCGGAAGCGCGCCGGTATTTCCGGTCTTCCCGGACCAAAGGCCCGGGTTGATCCCTTACGGTGGACATAAAGTCGGCGTTTTTTGCCGGCTATGACGTGTTCTTCAACCTTGCAGGTGTTATGACTGACGTCAAATAACATTTTTAATTTAGCCTGAGGGATAATTTCGGCTACGGCCTCGCGGGTCAGATGACTTATAACCTGGCGGTTGGCCAGGGCGCAGTTTATTCCCGCGCCAACTGCCCCGAAATAGCGTTTGCCTTCCGGCGAGTTGATCGGCGCACAGACCAGTTCTCTTTCACGGATGGGAATATTATATTTTTTAGATGCCTGGGCCAAAGCAACCAGATAATCCGTGCCTATCTGATGCCCCAAGGCCCTGGAGCCGCAATGGATAGCGATAACAATATCATCCTTTTTAATGCCCAGGGCTTCGGCGGCTTCGGCATCATAGATCTCGAATACATGTTGTATTTCCAGATAGTGGTTCCCTGACCCCAGGGTTCCCACTTCTCTGAATTGTCTTTTTTTTGCCAGGTCAGAGACCTGGGCCGGATCCGCCCAGGCAACATAACCGCCTTCTTCTATGTATTCCAGGTCTTCCGGGAGTCCGTAGCCCCTATCTAACGCCCACTTTGCCCCGCCGGCCAGGACGTCATCGATTTGGGCCGGGGTGAGCCTTATCTTACCCTCTGAGCCAACGCCGGCGGGAACTACCTGAAAGATTTTATCGATCAACCTTTCCAGAGAGGGCATGATCTCATCTTTGATAAGGCCGGTGGTCAGAGTGCGGACACCGCAGGATATATCAAATCCCACGCCGCCGGCCGAAATAATGCCGCCTTCTTCCGGATCAAAGGCGGCCACTCCGCCTATGGGAAAGCCGTAACCCCAATGCGCATCAGGCATGGCAATGGAGGCGTGGACAATACCGGGCAAACAAGCTACGTTCGTAACTTGCTCGCGGACCTTTTCATCCATTTCTTCAACCAATGTTTGGCTGGCGAAGATGAGCCCGGGGACGCGCATCTCACCAAAGGGCGGGAGCTCCCAGAGAAAATCGTTGATCTTCTTTAATGATTTGATTTCCATGTCCCTTACCTCATACATCAACTACGCATTGGGCCACAAAGTAGCCAGCTTCTTGAAATACCCTGAGCATAGTAAATGTGGCCCCTTTAACCTCTACGCCTAAGTCGTGTTTCCGGGGGCTTATAGATTCGCCCCGGGCTACAGCAGTTAAGTTGTTATTCCTTATAGTGACGTTGAATTCGGAAAGTACCATTTTTTCTATATCTGCCAGGGCAATTAATTGATTTAACCAGACCATAAAGAGGGTTTCTATATCCGGCGCGGTGCACTCCACCTGGATTTCTTTCCGCGGTTCAATTGTGGATAGGTCGGCCATCAGCGCAAAAAGGGCTTTTGCCCCGTTGGCAAAGGCCTCTTCCAGCGTCCGGCCTTTTCCACGAATGCCAACATCTGCTCCATGCTCAAATGTTTCATACCAGAGCTTCATAATTATATCTTATTTGTTATTCCGGTCGTTGTCAAAGGAATCTCATGCCACCTGCCTGCCGCGGCAGATAGGTATGAAACGGCTGAATCTATCGTAAAGGCTTCACGCCTACGGCGCATCTACGACATCCGCCAGAGGCGGACATCTTCGAGACGCGACGTCCTGTCTGAACTACCGGATCGCAGGTGCGTGACGGGTTGCCGGTTTCGCAAAAACTTCTTGCCCCTCTTTTAAAAAAGGTGTATGTGGTACAACTTACCGCCTTTACAAAAAGTACCCTTTCAAAACAGGCCCCAAATACAGGGTTGCACGCCAGAGGGGAAAGCGCTTATAATCGTTTCTTTCTTCGCCCGTTGTTTGTGTTACTGCCCTTAGTCCCGGGATTTCCAAGACAGGAGAATAACCATGGGTATTCTTTCCAATACGGTGAGTTTTTGTCAGTATCAGGTCTCAGGTGAGTTCCCTGACAAAGACCTTTACGAATGGGCCGCCGACCGCCTGGCCCAAAATGCTTTTCGTGCCATCGACCAGACAGCCGAAGAACTTTCCTTCGGCTGGGTTCACTTCGATGATTTCTCAAACAGCAGTTTCACCACGCCGCACGCCTTTTGGCGGGATCATTATCTGGCCTTTACGCTTCGCCGGGACCAACGCCGCGTGCCGGCCGTTTTGCTGAAGGCCTATCAGAAAAAGGCCGAAAACGATTATCTCGCCTCCAATCCTGGTCTGAAATGGGTTCCGAAGGACAAGAGGCATGACCTGCGCAACGCGGTGCGTAGTGCTCTGCTCAGCAAGACTTTGCCGCTACCCGCCATGTATGACGCGGTCTGGGATACCAGGACCGGAGTGGTGACGTTCAGCAGCCTGACCCCTAAAATACAGGAACTGTTCGAGCACCTTTTCGAGAGGACCTTCCAGATGGGCCTGGTAGCAATTCACCCGTTTGCACGTGCGGAAAGGGTGTCGGATAAGAGCCTCCGACCAGCCCTGCAAAAGGCCAATTGTGCCCCCACAGACGCAGTAGCGGACCTCATCAAGGGCAACCGGTGGCTGGGCCTGGATTTCTTGCTATGGCTGATTTACCAGACGACGAATGGTTCCTCGGAGTACACGGTAAGCCAGTCCGGTCTAGCTCCCCAGGGCGCGCCGTTCGTTGCCTACCTCAATGACCGCTTCGTCCTCCTTGGAGGAGGCGACAAAGGGGCGCAGAAAATCACTGTGGCCGGGCGCCAGGATAATTTCAAGGAGGCCCTCACCGCCTTGCAAAATGGCAAAGAGATTACAGAAGCGACCCTTTACCTGGAAAAGGAGGAACATGTATGGAGGATGACCCTGAAAGGGGAGACGTTCCACTTCGCCTCGTTCAAGTGTCCTTCGGTAAAACTGGAAAGGGACGAACTTACCGACGAATCAAGCGAGCGGGAAGCGGTTTTCTATGAACGAATGCACGTTCTAGAGGGAGGATTGCAGCTTTTTGACAGTCTCTACAACGATTTTCTCAACAAACGGCTGAGTCAAGACTGGGAGGAGAGAACCAGGGCCATATGGGAATGGTTATCCTCAGGAGCAACTTAAATACTGCCTGGACAGATAGCCTTAGAGAAAATAAAACCATCAAGGATTCATTATTGATGGAAACCACTTACTTCAATGTAAAATGTAAAAGGGCCGGCCATCTTTTAACCCCGATTAGGGGTGGTATTATGTTTGCTAAAATAAGACCCCCGGGCATGTTCCACGACCGGGGGTCTTTATTAAGAAAAAGATATAAAGAATATGTAGTTGGTTTCATCCGAAAACTGTCGTTTCCGAATTCAAGCTTTCAGCGATCAGCTGTCAGCCGTCAGCAAAAGATACGAGAAACACCATGTTAAGCTGAGCGCTGATAGCTGAAAGCTGATTGCCCCATCCGGAATTTTTAGATTTTCGGATGGGAACTAATTAATCCATCCAGTATTCTTCCGGCATATCCATGGCCAGCTTAAGGGCTCCCCTGGCTCCGGCAAACAGGGGATCATCAATACATTCTACCTTGGCACCACCTAAATCTGCCAGCCCGGCAGCTATCATATCCGCTAACCCTTCAATCTGGCTGCCACCACCGGCCAGGTAGATATTTTCTCTCAGTATTTCCTGAAATTCAGGGTCATAGGTGGCAATTAATTTTTTTACGGCCTCTACAATTTCAGGGACAATACTTTCACATGCGGATTTTAACTCATTGGTTACGTCAAACACCTCCGGCTTGCCGTTGACCGGGAAGACGGTTGAAACGGAGCGGGTGACATTATATACAAAGGAATGACGTTCCTTTATCTCTCTGGCCATGTTCAGGGTAAAGTTGGCCGTAGAGTATGTAGATCTAAGGGTGTCATAAAAGACTTTATCAATATAATCTCCCCCTTTGTACAGCGTAATCTGATCTTCTTCCTCCGGGACAGTTCCATGCATACGGCAAATATCCACAGTTCCCGCGCCAATGTCGATTATCATAGCGTTGTCTAACCTGCCGGCGTAATAGGCTACGGCAAAGGGTTCGGAAATTACCGCTGCATAATCCATTACTGACTTGGCAATATCGGCCACAACTTGTTTATTTTGTACGCTGGCCTTGGCCGGTACGCCGATAATTCCATAAACCTTGGCCCCGGAGGGAGCTTCCACGGCGCTGATGAGGTGCTTGATAAGTTCCTGGGCCATAGTTTTTTCCTGCTCGTCTTCTTTGATAACACCTTTTTCCAGAGGATATACGACGTTGAGCGATAAACGGTGCTTAAGGGCATCCCGTCCAAACAACAGGTTTTGTTTTAACATTTGCCTGGCGATCAGATCTTTTGGCCAGCCCACTACGCTTAGCGTTACCTTTTCTACGCCGTTATTAGAGACCAGCGCACTCCTCGACGTTCCGAGGTCAATTCCCATATATATTTTTTCACTCATCCACTTTCCTCCTCTGTATTAGGTTTCAACAGATCCGGTAGAATAACTTTCCAGCGGTGACAAATCTCCATTTCCAGATTCGTCTCTTCCATCTCCAGATATCTGGCTTTCAGTGCCAGCCCCAGATGCAACTGACCGGCCTCCTGGATTTTCTTTTCAATTAATTCTAGTATGGCCTCGTGTTCTTTCTGAATGCGGTTGATAATATGCTTATAATATTGTTCTTCTTTATCCTGTAATCTTTTGGCAAAGCCGGCTATCTGGTCTTCTTCTGTCTTTTCTTCCTGTTTTCTGACTTCTGCTGAGATAACTTTATTAACTAATTCCTTCTTTTTGTCGATCACATTCAAGGATTAATGGGTCCAGCTTATTTTTGCATTGTGGCTGTAGTTTTTAAGGATAGCCGCCTGGTTATCGATGACATTAATCTGGTCTTTGAGGACAGATTCCAGGTATTGTATTTGTCTATCTAATAGACCGATTTGTTTTCTTTGTTTTTGGCCCAAATTAAAAAGCGGGTTAGCTCGGTCTGAGATGTTTACCTTTTGTCTATATAGAAAAAAGTCCACCTTGGTTTCTTCCAACTCCGCCCTGAGTTTGACGACTTCTTCCTCTTTTTTGGTAAGGGATTTTTGTTTTGTCGTTAGGGCCTTGTTTAAGGTGTCTATTTTTTTCTTTTGCCATCTGATATTTTTATTAAGGGTAGTGATCTTTGACGCCTGTTGTTTAATAACTTCAGCGTTTTGATCGATCGTTTCGTTGAGCGATTCGATCTTTTCTATCTTGGAGTGGATAATGTGGGTTTTCTGTTCCAACGTCGAGGAGAGATCGCTTAATTCCTGTATTAGCTGGTTGTTGGAGCGATACATATATAATGAGCTGAAGCTAACGACCAGCAATAGCGCGCATAAAAAGGCGATGAGCCGATCCTTGCCAGCCCTTTTTTTGTTTATAGCGTCAATCTTATCCGTGGCGCTCTGGAGTTCGGCCTGTAAT
This sequence comes from Thermodesulfobacteriota bacterium, assembly GCA_031082315.1. Taxonomy (NCBI): domain Bacteria; kingdom Pseudomonadati; phylum Thermodesulfobacteriota; species Thermodesulfobacteriota bacterium. The sequence continues at coordinate 50,218 of JAVHLC010000010.1, read as the reverse complement.
GTTGAAGCCATCTGTCTATAATCAAGAACCCTGGACTCTAAGGCAGTTTTGTCCCGTTGGATTCCCTGGAGATCGTATAGCATCTTCTCGCGTTCTGAGGCTTGTTGGACCTCTAGCGCCGATGTCTTCTCCTTTAATTCCAGGATGGTCTTTATTTGTTCTTGAATCAGCCGGTTTTTGTCTGTTAAATTCGCCTTAAGGGCATCCAGTTCGCTTTGTAGAGGTTGAGATTGTGTTTTTAGCTCCCGGCCTTCCGCTTCTTTTTTGGCAACTTCATTTTGTAACCTGGAAATTTCCTCTCGTTGTTTTGCGTTGTCTTCTTGTTGCTGTTCCAACGTCTCTTTAATATCCTGAAATTTAGTCAGTTCTGACTGGAGTGCGCTTAGATTAGCTTGCAGAATTTGGGTCTGCTCCTGGGCAATTCTTGCCTCTTCCTCTTTAGCCGTTGCCTGGCTCTGGAGGGCGGAGAACTCCTCTTCACGACGTCTGATCTCTTCCTGTTTCTTGATTAACTCTGCTTCGACAGCCTGCAAACCGGAAACCTTTGTCTTTAAAATATCCAGCTCGCTTTTCAGCGCATGGGCTTCTTTCTTATGACGGCTTAATTCTAGCTCTTTTTCGGGGATGGTATTTTGCAGGCTGGCGACCTCTTCTTTATGTTGTCGTTGTATCTCTTCTTGTTGCCGGATGAGGTCAGCCCTGGCTGTTCTTAGGTTTTCCAGTTCTTGGTTCTGGAGTTCCTCGGTTTCCTGTTGTTTGTGAAGGGTTTCTCTGAACAGCTCCATATCGGATTCAAGTCGTTGGAGGCCGGCTCTTAACCGTTCTTCTTCAGACTCTTTTTGCTGAAGGTTATACTTTAGATCGATTAAGTCCTTATCTTTCCGGCGATTTTCTTCTATATAATATTCATTTTCCCTTCTTAAAACGGCGATCTCTTTGCTCTGTAATTCTATGCCGTCTGCCTGCTCTTGAATAATATTAGCTTGAGAAGCAAGGGTGGACTTTATTGCCTCTAATTCTTTTTGCAGGACAGAATAATTTTCCTGTAGCTGCGAAATTTCCGCTGTTTTTTGGGCGGCTTCATCCTGCCGGTAATCAATTTTCCCCTGTTGCTGTCGTTCTTCTTCCTTTCCCACAGGGACATTATGGCTGTTTGGGAGATAGTATATCTGGCTGGATTTTCTTTTTATTACTTTTGAAAAGTCTATACGTTCATCAGTTTCAGATGCGCCTTCAGATTCCGGCGGGGTAGGCCTGAGTAACATATCTGAAAATTTGAACTTTTTTATGCGCTGCTCTAAGAATAATGACATGAAGATGTTTCCTTACGGTGGCTGTACGTTACAATAAAGTGATTTTACCCCATATTTAGCATATAACCTCTACCGAAATTAGCATTATTATCAAATTGTTGTCAACACAATTTTGACGGCTTCGGAAAAAGTAAAATTTTACCGCAGAGGTCGCAGAGAACGCTGAGATAACATATTGGATGTTTTACGGTTTTTCTCTGCGGGCACTGCGCGCTCGGTGGTGACAAGGTTTTTTTACGAGTTCCGCAATTTTTGTCTTCCAGGGATTAGAAGCCCCAGGGTTAATTTTTCCCCCTCATTCACTGTATGTCCGCACCAGATAAACACTGATGACAAAAAAGATAACGGCAAAGATTACCAGGACAGCCAGGGATAAGAGGCAATCAGGCCCCATACATTTAGCACGCATGAGCTTATTAGTATGGGCCAGGGGTAGGATTCGGATGACGAATTGCAGCCAGCGGGGCATTTCTTCAATCGGGAAGAATGTCCCCCCAAAAAAGGCCATGGGCAATATAAAGAAATTGGAGAAGGTGGCTGTATCTTCGTGAGATTTGGCCCTAAGGCCGGAGACCACTCCCAGGGAGGCGAAGAGAAAACAATTGAGGAGCAAGGCTGGTATGAAGAGCGGCATAAAATAAAGGCCGCTTCCCAGGAAAAAGCCGACTAAAAGGATCATGCTCGAGGCAAAAAGACCCCGTACCATGCCAGCCAAAACCTCTCCCATGACAATAGCACAGGGACTCACCGGTGATTGGATAAAAACCTGGAAGGTACGGAAGTGGAGCCGGCCTACAGTTAGACTGGTGGCAATCCAGGTGTAGGAATTATTCATGGAACTCATGGCGATGAGACCCGGGAGGAGGAAGTCAAGATAGCTTCCTCCGGCAATACTTATCCTGTGTCCTAACCCGAGCCCAAAGGCCAGCAGATAAAGGAGCGGGGCAAACATGGCCGAGAAGAAATAGCCGAGGCGCAGAAAGCGCCTCCGGAAGAGCATCATCTCACGCAAAAAAACCGGATAATATCCAGACATAAGGCTCCTACTATTCCGCCGGCCCAATCCTCTCCCCGGTCAACTTAATGAAGACGTCTTCCAGGTTGGACTCCCGGATGATTATCGGCCCTTTTTTGCTCTGCGAAAGGCTGTGGGCCTCTTCCCGGCTCCGGCATAACATGTATCGGGTATTGCCGTTTTCCTGATACTCCAGCACGAAACCGCCCACTTCGCCCTTAAGTTCCTGCGGCGTTCCCAGGGCTATAAGCCTGCCGCGGGAAAGGATGCCTACCCGCGTGCAAAGGGCCTCAGCCTCCTCAATGTAGTGCGTGGTAAGAAAGACGGTGGTTCCGTTCTCTTTAAGGTTACGGACCAGGCCCCAGATCTGCCTCCTCACCTGGGGATCCAGTCCGACCGTAGGTTCGTCGAGAAAAAGCACATTTGGTTTGGTGAGAAGGGCGCGGGCAATAAGAAGTCGGCGCTGCATACCGCCGGAAAAGTCACGTACCAGGTGGTTGCTCCTCTCAGACAGGCCGGCCAATTCCAGGATATCTTTTATATTCCGGCCAAGGTTGTCCAATCTGTGAAGCATTCCATAGACCCGGAGATTTTGTTCAGCGGTCAATTCCTTGTCCAGGTTGATCTCCTGGGGCGCTACGCCGATGATGTTTTTCACCGCCAGCGGCTCTTTCTCCACGTCATGCCCGCCGATCGCGGCCCGGCCGCTGGTGGGCTTGCTGAGGGTGGTTAATATCTTGATGGTGGTCGTCTTTCCGGCGCCGTTTGGTCCCAGAAGGCCGAAGACCTCGCCCTGTTTTATGACAAGGGTGAGGGAGTCAAGCGCCCTGATAGCGCCATAGATTTTGGTTATGTGGTCAATATTGATCATATGTCCGAAAACAGAGGCTAGTGGCAGGCGGGGAGGCGCGGATAAATAAAACGCCGTCCATTGTCGCCTATCCATTCCACCTCCAGGTCATACACCTGCCGGAGATTTTCAGGGGTTATAACCGCTCCGGGATCCCCTTCATCCACAATCTGCCCCTGGCCTAAAAGGATTACCCTGTCCGAAAACATGGCGGACAGGTTTGGGTCATGCAGGGTGACCAGGGTGGTGAGATTCTCTTTCCGTGTCAGTTCCCTAATCGTACTGAGTACATGTATCTGATTCCGAAAATCCAGATGGGCGGTGGGTTCATCCAAAAGCATAACCCTTGGCTGCTGGGCCAATCCCCGGGCAATAAGCGCCAGTTGCCTTTCGCCGCCGCTGATGCGTGTATATGCCCTTTCCTTCAGGTGTGCTATCCCCACGGCCTCCATAGCCTCTTCAGCCTTAAGGTAATCATCTTTAGAAGGGGTTGCAAAGATACCTACATGGGAGACCCGGCCCATCAGCACCGCATCCAAAACAGAATACGGGAATGGGGGATCGTGCTCCTGAGGGACAACAGCAAGTATCTTTGCCCTTTTCTCGTGTGGAAGATGCGATATATTGTTATCCTGGAATACTATTTCTCCCTTCTGATGTCTCCATAAACCGGCTATGCAATTGAAAAGCGTTGTCTTGCCTGAGCCATTCGGGCCCAGGATGGCAGTTACTTCTCCGCTATTTACTCCAAAGGAGATTCCCTTAAGGACCGGGTCATGGGAATGAGGGTGGTGGAACTCGAGCCCTTTAATCTCCATCATCTTCCCCAGCTCTCCTCTCCGCCTTTCTTCATAAGGTAAATAAAAAAAGGGGCTCCGGTTACGGCGGTTATTATCCCTACCGGTATATCAAAATCGGTCAGATTTCTGGCCACGGTGTCGGCAAATATCATGAAGGCTGCCCCTCCGGCCATGCTTAACGGGATAAGGCTTTTGTGGTCGGGGCCGGTCATCATTCTAACCAGGTGCGGGACCATTAACCCTACCCAGCCAATGATTCCGCTTACGGATACGGCAATACTTACCGCCAGGGATGATCCGGCAATAAATATAATCCGCTCCCTCTTCGTATTCACACCCAGGGCGCTGGCTTCGTCCTCGCCCATACTCAGCACATTGAGCCTCCAACGCATCAGGAACACAGGTAGCAGTCCCATAGTAATGCCTATCCCGGCAATCTTTACCAACCCCCAGTCCGATAGAGAAAAACTTCCCATCAGCCAGTAAACGATATTCTGGAGCTTATGGGGATCAACCAGGAATTTTACAATAGAGACCATGGCCGTAAAAAAGGCGGAGATGATGACCCCCGAAAGCACCAGCGGAAGTCTGGAGACCTCCCCTTGTATCTTGGCTATGGAGTATGCCAGAATCACTGCCGTTATGGCAAATAAAAACGCCATCATCTGTATAGGCAGGTGCGGGAAAAATCCCACGGATAAGGCGCACCCCAAGGCTGCGCCGGCCGATATGCCGAGTATGAAGGGGTCAACCAGTGGATTGCGGAATATTCCCTGGAGGGTCACGCCTGATCCTGAGAGCGCAACGCCCACCAGCCCGGCCAGGAGTATGCGCGGAAGCCTTATATCCAGGATTATCGCCTTTTCTTCAATATCCGGGCTTTTTAAAAAAGGCCATATTTCCGAACCGATAACCCTTAGGACCATAAGAGGGCTTACATTGTAGGCGCCTATGAAAAGGGCGACCCATCCTATGAGAAAGGGTGAGGCCATTATCATTATTGTTTTCAGGGCCTTCTTACTCAATCTTTTTCACCCGGATATATGCTATGCCAAAGACCTTTTTATAAAACTCATCCATAACCCTGTCCAGATTAATATCCCGGAAATATTCGGGATAGGTCTTCATGGCCATCCACAGGGCCATGGGCGCCAGCCGCGGTGACCAGGTGGACCACTCCGGGGCCTTATAGACCCGGCCTTCTCTTGTTGCCTTTATAGACCTCCACTGCGGATTATTGCGAATATCCTGAACCTGATAGCCGGCATTCCCCCAGATAAATATTACATCAGGGTTCCAGGCTATTATCCGCTCTATCGGGACATCGGCATTTCTTCGCGGTATTTGAGCGGCCGGATTAACGCCGCCGATCAGTTTGAAGATATCATCTGTAATCCCGATGCCACAGGCCACAGAGGTGGGTTTTCCCCCGAGCCATAAGACCTTTTTTGTTTTATCGCCTGGTATCTTCCTCACCCTTTCTTTTATAAGTTTGAATATGCTCTCCATCCGGGCAATGCAGTGTTCGGCTTGTTTTTCTTTTCCAAAAAGCCTTCCATGTAGCCTCATTACCGCGTAAAATTCCTCAAGGCTCTCCGGATAGATGGCAATAACCTTTAGCCCCTTTTCCTCCATAAACCGTACGGTCTCCGGCTTAGATGTCCAGGTAATCACAACATCAGGTTTTAGTTTAAGGAGCGTCTCTATATTCACATCCATGCCGCTGCCGGGCGAAGGGACAGACTTCTCAATATCGGGTTTGGTGGCCTTCATTAAGTCATTGTTATACGCCCACCTGGCAATACCAATGACCCTGTCCCATATACCGAGGGCCGGGATTAATTCATATGTCTGAAAGAATACGGCCCGCTTTACCGGGGCAGGGATAGTAACGGCCCTTCCAAGCTTGTCTTTATAGGTTATAACGGCAGCCCAAGAGCCGGAAGTTAGAAAGAGCACAATCAGACAAGGGATCAACATTCTCCACAGGCGGCGTTTTAACGAAAAGGCAGAAAGCCTCTTTCCCTTCTGACTCCTGACCGCTGTATTCTGACTTCTGACTCCTATCACCTAGAATCTCACGGCCATTTCTGCAAACCAGGCAGTGCCCGGGGCCTCATAGTAGTAGTAATAATCCTGGTCAAACAGGTTATCTGCGGATAGTGACAGCTCGATGTTTTTAGTCACATCTGCGCTTACCTTGGCATCAACGACAAGGTATGGGTCGTATGAGCCATAGACATACCGGAATGAGTCGGTGTTATCATCGTTGGAATAAATCTTCCCGACATAGCGGCCAATGATGCTTCCTTTAAGCCTCCGGTAGGCAAAATCGAGTCCAATGGAATACATATTTTTAGGGACATAGGTCAGTTGTTTCCCTTCGATGGTTGGATTGGACGGGTATTCAGTAATAACCGCATCGTTATAAGTCAGGGTGGCAAATGCCTCAAGAAAAGTATTAATCCTCTGCCGCAGTTCCAGCTCCACCCCTTTGACCTCGGCCTTGGCGGCATTCTGGTAGGTCTTGGTCTTGGATAGGGAAGTATCTGTGACGAGGTATATCAGGTCCTGGACATAGTTTTCAAAATAGGTGGCCTTAAACCGGGTTCCGAAGGAGGTCTTCTGTTCCCAGCCCACCTCCCAGGAAGCCGTAGTCTCAGGTTCCAAATTCGGATTGCCCCTGTAGGTCCAGCCGGTGGTAGAGACCCAGGTCCGGTAGAGGTTATAGACATTGGGACTGCGGAAGGCTGTACCGCCGGAGAGGCGAAGGGTAGTCATCTCCCGGGGCTTATAGAGGAGTGAGATTTTGGGAGAGAGGCTTTCATCGGTGCGGTCAGGGTAGTTTACCTCTGCGGTTGCGCCGCTGCCATCCGTATCATAAGAGCCGTCGCAGGTCTTCCAGTAATCATAGCGAAGGCCCAGAAAGAGCGTCAGGTTTTTAGGCAGATGCCATTCATCCTGGGCAAAGAGGGCATAGGTACGATCCTTTCCTTCGGAGCAATAGGCAAGACCGGTCTTGCTATTTTCGTCCTTCCAGAAGGAGAGGTTATACTCCTCACTGGTCGCCT
>JAVHLC010000010.1:0-43070 GCA_031082315.1 Thermodesulfobacteriota bacterium | reverse complement strand
CACCCTGTCGGTATGAAACCCCCACGGTAAGGATATTCCCCGGGGCAACCATGAGGTCAGATTGGATTTCGGCCTGGCAGGTTTTACTCGGTGATTCCGAGACCTTGCCCGTACCGCTGTCCCAGGTGGCTGAACTATTGGGCGTGGTATACCAGTTCTTGTTTCGGTCGGTCAGGCTGGCATTCAGTTTGAGGGAACAGCGGTCAGCCGGCTGCGTCTCAATTCGGAGGGTATATATGTCCGCAGCCGTCTTCCCCTCCCCAGTTAGAAAATTGGATTCGCTTAAAGACGCCTTTTGTGCTGGATTATCGAAGGTTACGGATCCGCTGATGACCGGGTCGCCGGAGGCATCCCGCAGATAAGACTCATATCGGTCATAATCATAGGCCCGCTGCTGGCGGACATAGCCTAGGGTAAGTTTTGACGTATTGGGCAGGTCCAAAGCAACCTTGGCGTCAAAGTTGCCTTGTGACCAGGTGTTATTACCTGTGTTGCCAACGAGATAGGTAGTAGAACCTGTGCTCGTAGTGGTCCTGGTCCAGCCCGTAACCGGAATGCCTGCTCCAACCGAGGTGGTCTTGGTAACCAGGTTAGCCGGATAACCGTCCGTATCAAGATATTCCGCACCCAGCCGGAAGCTGATTTTATCGAGAACCTTGTTGCCATAACCGAGGCGGGTTGACCAGGTCTGGTCGGTTCCGTATCCGGCCTTGACCAGTATTTCCTGTTTTTCCGGCATCCGGGTAATGATGTTTACTACGCCGCCCATGGCATTGCCGCCGTAAAGGGCAGATACAGGCCCCCGGACGACCTCAATCTGTTCGACAGATTCGACAGGCAGCCCAGCCCACTCCACGCTATTCGTATAACTATCATTTAATGGAAGACCATCCAGTAAAATAGCGGTACGCTCTTTTCCCGGTAGGCCGCGGAGCGAGATATGGGCTAGGGTGTCCATCAGGCCCTTGCCGCGGCGTTCGAAGACGCCCGGCAGTTCCCGCAGGGCCTGATCCAGGGCCTGGATGTTTCTCTTACTGATATCTTCCCTGGTTACCACGCTGGCGCTGGCCGGGACATTTTCTATTTCTTGAGGGGTCTTGGTAGCGGTTACGATTATTTCTTTTATCGAGGCCGTGTCCTTTGTCTCTTCAGCAACTCCAGACGCGGGGGGTAAAAATACCGTAAACAGAATGACCAAAAGCCACAAACAATACATCTTTAAATCTCCCTTCTTCACAGAGTTTGACAAAAGTCCTCAACTCTGTTACGAAGAGAGTTGAGGTGCGTCCGCCTCTGGCGAGACGTACTTCCTGGAAAGGCAGCTCACATCCTGGCAGAGGGGGCTGCCTTTTCCTTATTTTTCCTTCAGCACCATACGGTGATCGAGAAAGTTTATCTCCTGAATATCAGCCTCTACGTACATCTCTTTTCCCAGAAGACCTCGGAGGTATATCTTGCCGTCTTCCGGACGGAGAAGAATGACGCTGTCCATCAAAAGTTCTTCCTTATCATCTTTTAAGATATAGGCGTTTGTCTCACACATATTCACACCCCCTCATTTAAATTTATCAGGACACAGATTTTCGCAGATACCCGCAGAAAAATGTTTTCTATATTTGATGAATCCGTAAAAAAGCTTTTTCACCGCTGAGCACGCAGAGTCCGCAGAGAAAAACCGTAAAACATCCAATATGTTATCTCAGCGTTCTCTGCGACCTCTGCGGTAAAATTTTACTTTTTCCGAAGCCGTCATATTTAACATCTTGTAAATTTGCGTTCATCTGCGTCCAAAAACAGGAATTCCTACTATCTGTTTACCAACTTAAATACCAGCGGTACATCCAGAGAAAGCCTGTTCATGGCCAGTTCCTCTGGGATGGACGGAAATCTGCTGATGCGCCTTACCGTCCGTTCTGCTGCCTCATCCAGGATACTGAACCCGGAAGACCTGGCGACCCTCAAATCCTCTACCTTCCCATCTCTGCATATGACGAAATGCAGACCCACGGTCCCTTCCCGGTTGTTTCTTTGGGCCCACAAAGGATATTCTTTATACTCTTCCAGCAGGGTCCGGATAAGGGCTAAGTACCCTTCAAAGACGTTGTGTTTTCGGGCCGCAGAAGCAGGACCGGGGGACGAGTTCGTCCCTGAACCAGCCGTCCCGGCCAGCATAGCACTCAGAAACGGGCAAGGAGAAGGCCGCTGTGCCACATCCGGCGTCTCATTTTCCATCCTGCCTTCATTTGCGGGAGCAGATGTCTGTTTCGGCGGCAGCTTCTCAGCCTGTACCGTCTCTTTAGGCGTAAGCGGCTGCGCTGCCTTTGTATCCTTTTTAACGGTTCTCTTCCCGGCCTGACTTGCCGCCCTTACCGGATGACCGGGGGCCGCCGCAGTAACCTCAGAAAATACAAAACGGAGGACAGGGGCCGGCAACCGATGTGGCGACACCTTGTTTTTGAGATCCATTCCCCACAGAAAGAGGACATGTAAGAGGCAGGAGACCAGAAAGAAATAAGGTATGTTGTCAGCGGCCCTTCTCACCGGTCTTTTTCCTCCGCTGAAAGAAGCAGGCCGCGGGCGCCGGCCAGCCGTATCTCGTCCATGATCGAGATCAGGGTCTGCACCCGGCAATCCCGGTCGGACTTGACCACGACCTCTTTCCTGCTGGTTTCGGCCAGCCGCATCTGTAAGGCCTGACGCAGGTCCCGTAGGCCAACTTCGACCTCGTCCACAAAAACCCGGCCTTGCCTGTCGATCGAGACTGTAAGGGGGATGGGCCGGGAAGCCCCGGCCACCTTTGACTGGGGGAGTTCGAGGCTGATCCCGGTCTCCTCTATAAAATGGGCCGACAGCATAAAGAAAATGAGGAGCAGAAAGACCATGTCTATCAGCGGAGCCATGTCCAGCCCTAAGGATTTTTTTTGAGTACGGCGGATGTTTACCAGCATCTGTTTTCCATTTAATCCTGGCGGCTTCGTAAAAAGTCCATTTGCTACGAAATAGCCATCAGCCATCAGCTTTCAGCGATCAGCTAATCGAGTGGGTATTTTTTACTCCTCGCCCCCCTTTACTAAAAGGAGGATAATAAGAAGCACGCCTTATTTTAAGAGAAATTTGTCCGCACTCTTTTACGATGAGCCAATATATTAAGCTGAATGCTGATAGCTGAGTGCTGACTGCCCTTGTTATTTGCGCGCCTTGCAACTGGAGCTTTTTACTGTGCCGTCCAACCCTTGACTTTTACGACTTCATCAATCCTGTTTTTTCAGTTCCTTTTCTCCTACGGCGCCGCTGCCGACTCCCGACTTTCCTCAACCGTCGCTAACAGCCGGGAGGCGGCCATTTCCACCTCACCTGCCAGGCTGTCCACTTTTCTTTCCAGGACAAAGTGACAAAAGGCGGTAGGAATGGCCACAGAGAGTCCGAAGGCCGTGGTAAGCATGGCTTCCCAGATACCGCCGGCCAAGGCCATGGCGTTTACTTTGCCGCCGATGTGTTCAATTACCTGAAAGGCCTGGATCATCCCGGTAACTGTGCCAAGAAGCCCCAAAAGGGGCGCAAGTTGCACAACCAGGGGAAGAATCTTTATCCGGCCCTCGATATTGTCCACGGCCTGGCTCCCCACGGCTGAAGCAATCTCGATGAGCTCTGCCCGTTTCTTTCCTTCGGAAAGATTCAGGATCAGGGCGGTCAGAACTACAGCAACCGGGTTTCTGTTGCCGCTGACGAGTGAAAGAGCGCTATCACCCCCCCCGGCATTAACGGCCCGGACTATCGTGTTCAGGTCCACCCTTGGCGTCCTGGCCAGGCGGTAAAGACAAAAAGAGCGCTCCAAAATAATGGCCAGGGCCAATATGGACAGAAAGAGAATGGGGTACATGACAACCCCACCCTGGAAAAAATAATCTATCAAGGCAAACTCCTTAATTTTAATATCTTCTGAAAATAAACGTTTAACAGCCCCGCCGGGGGCTGTCAAGCATAAGTTCTTTCGGGCCGTATGATCCAATTGAGCAGGCACAGGTGCGGCAGACCGGGTCAAATAGTAGCACGAAAATTAATAAAGTGTTACTTAACAAACTTGTAGGCGATTGTCAATAAGTGGGTGTAGAAAACTTGCAAAAAGTTTGTGATGCTATAAAGACGGTGAGTGATGGGTGAATTAATAGCTGATAGCTGATTTCTGGTTAAACGCTTATCTTTCTGCCTGTAAGTTGTAACTTTTCTCTATACTCTTAACCAGAATGGTCAAGACCTCGTTTACCGGGGTGGCGATGCCCAGGGTTTTTGCTTCCTTGACAACAGCCCCGTTTATGGCCTCGATTTCAGTCCGCTTCTTATTTAAGACGTCCTGCAACATTGAGGAGCGATTTTCGACTGTGGCCAGGCAGGCCGCTTTTGCCTCCTCCACGGCTTGGGGGTTGGCCCGGAGACCCTTGCCGCGGGCTACGGCAAGGGCTTCGGTAATGGCCATAGCCATGAGATTCTGTATCTCCGGGAATTTTACCAGATTGCCATTTTCAAGCCTGGTTAGGGCCGAGAGGGCATTAATCCCTATGTTAACCATGAGCTTGTTCCAGACAATTTCTTCAATGTTATCAACCAGTTTTGTAGCCAATCCAGCGGCAGTTAATATCTCCGCCAGCTTGGCAAGTTGCCCTGACATCCTCTCATCTGGAAGAAAAGACCCGATGCAGGTCGGCCCTGCACCCGCATGGCGGATGTGCCCGGTTTCAACCAGGGTTACGCCGTGAAAGGTGACGCCAACAGCGATTTGTCTCTCCGGCAAGACCTTTTTAAGAACCTCGACATGGCCCAGACCGTTTTGCAGGGTGAGGACCAAAGTATTTTGATGAATGAGCGATGGTAACAGAGATGCCGCTGATTCCGTGTCATAGGATTTTACACAGATGATGACCAGATCGCACGGGCCGATGCCGGCCGTATCGGTGGTTACCTTAATAGGAATAGACGTAACTCCGGTGGGTTCCTCCAGCAATAGATCATGCTTTACGAGATAGGCGGCCCGCTCTTCCGACTTATCCAGAAAACGGACATCCAACCCCAGGCGGCTCAAAAGGCCACCGAAAAAGAGTCCAATAGCGCCCGGGCCGATCACCGCTATCCGCAGTGTAGTACTACTAAGAGGGATTTTTAGGGTTTCCGAATGAATACTATTTTGCCTTCCGGAAGTTTTTCTCTGCGTTCTTTGCGTGCTCTGCGGTGAGATATTTTGGTTGCGGCCATGCCGTGCTGCGCGCTCATGCGGAATGTCGGTCAAAACAGAGGCTCCTGGCTTGATTCCCTGGGCTTCTGATTGAGGTATTGATAGGCGAGGCGGGTGGCAACCCGGCCGCGGGGTGTACGGCTTATGTACCCGCACTGGATCAGGTAAGGCTCATAGACGTCTTCAATCGTATCTTTTTCTTCACATACTGCCGTAGAGAGTGTATCCAGGCCGATAGGCCCGCCGTCAAATTTTTCGATAATCGTAAGGAGTATCTGGCGGTCCATCCGGTCGAATCCCCGATCGTCCACCTCCAGCATATGCAGGGCGGCGTCCGCTACATTTTTGGTGATTACTCCGTCGGCCTTCACCTGGGCAAAATCGCGGACACGACGCAGGAGACGGTTGGCGATACGGGGGGTGCCCCGCGAACGGCGGGCTATTTCGAAGGCCCCTTCTTTATCGATAGAGATGCCCAAAATCCTTGCGGAGCGCGTGATAATGATCTCAAGTTCCTCCGGTGTGTAAAAGTCCACACGCAAGACCACACCAAAGCGGTCTCGCAAGGGCGGGGTTAGAAGCCCGGCTCGGGTAGTCGCCCCTACTAAGGTGAAACGCGGGAGTTCAAGCTTGATAATCCGGGCGCTAGGTCCCTGGCCGATAATGATGTCCAGTTGATAGTCTTCCATGGCCGGATAGAGCATTTCTTCTACCACGCGGTTCAACCGGTGGACCTCATCGATAAAAAGGACATCATGATCTTTCAGATTAGTGAGGATGGCGGCTAAGTCGCCTGTTTTTTCAATAACCGGGCCGGAAGTAGCCCTTATATTCACTGAAAGCTCTTTAGCTAAGATATACGCCAGGGTAGTCTTGCCCAGTCCCGGGTGACCATGAAAGAGCACATGATCCAGGGATTCTTTTCGGTTCCGGGCGGCCTCGATAAAAACACGCAAATTAGCTTTCAGGTTCTCCTGGCCTATGTATTCTTCCAGGTTCCGGGGGCGCAGATTGCTCTCATAACGGGCTTCGTCGTCTTCGATGGTCGGTGCTATCGGCGAGGGTCGCTTTTTGTTGTCTGTAGTTGAATTCATGGCCGTGATATGACCCTTAGGACTTGTTTTAAGAGCTCTTCCAAAGAAAACAGGCCGTTATTTTCCCTTTCGACTCTGGCCATGGCAGCTTCCGCAGCGGCCTTTTTATAACCAAGATTGACCAGGGCAGAGACGGCGTCTGCATAAAGCCTCTTGTTTTCTGCGGTCACCGGGATAGTGGCAGGGTAGGATTCAGGCGTTTTTTTACCTATCTTGTCCCTTAATTCGATCACCATTCGTTCCGCCGTCTTCTTGCCTACGCCCGGAATACTGATTATCCGGCTTACATCTCCCGATAGTATGGCCTGTTCCAGATCAGCCACACCGATGCCTGAAAGGATGTTAAGCGCCAGTTTGGGGCCTATACCTGAGATACTTATCAGGGACATAAACATTATTTTCTCGGCCATAGTCTTAAAGCCATAAAGCTGCAACACATCTTCCCGCAGGTGTGTATAGGTCTGCAGGCTGACCGGGCTATCCGCCTCCGGCAACTCATAAAAGGTGGAAAGCGGGATGAACACCTGATAGCCGACTCCATTTACATTAAGGATGACATATTCCGGCGATTTATAAAGTATATTTCCTTCCAAGCGGGCAATCATCGGTTTTAACCTGATATAGTAGTGTGAATATGGCAGATAGCCACGGCCAGGGCATCGGCGGTATCCGGAGACGGCATCTCTTTTAGACTTACAAGGGCCTGCACCATCTTTTGCACCTGCTCTTTACTGGCCTGCCCATAGCCTACGACGGCCAGTTTCACTGCACGGGGTGAATATTCGTAAATTTTCAGACCGGCCTCGGCCGAGGCCAGCATGGTTACACCTCTTGCATGGCTTAATTTTATAGCCGACTTAGGGTTTTTGGCCAAAAAAACATCCTCTATAGCCACCTCGTCCGGCTCAAAATCGTTGATGACTGTCTGAAGGGATCGATAGATACCCTTCAGGCGCACCGCAAAGGATTCCCGGGCCGACGGACGAATCGCACCGCTATGGACATGGATCAGGCCGTTATTTCCCTTCTCCAGTATAGCAAATCCGGTTACTATTGAACCGGGATCAATGCCCAGGACTCTCATCATAATAATTATGTTCGAATCGTTAACCGTTCGAACGTTCGAACGATCCTAATTCTGACAGGAATCAGCCGATAGCCTCCAGGATAGCGTCAGGTATATCAAAATTGGCATACGCATGCTGGACATCATCATAGTCTTCCAGGGCCTCCATTAATCGCAATACCTGCTGGGCCTGCTTTTCGTCTTCTATCTGCACCGTGGTCTTGGGAAGCATAGTGATTTCGGCTGCCAGATAAGAAACCTTTTGGTCATTCAGGGCCTTTTTTACGGTCTCGAAATCAGACGCCGGGGTTACTACCTCATATTCTTCCTCTTGCTCGCGTACATCCTCGGCGCCGGCCTCTAAGGCGATGTCCATCAGCTTCTCCTCGTTTACGGCCTTCTTATCTACGGTGATGAGGCCTTTCTTATCAAACAGCCAGGCCACACAGCCGTTTTCTCCCATGTTGCCGCCGTTTTTGCTAAATATGTACCTTATATCCGAAACCGTCCGGTTTTTATTATCCGTCACGCTTTCCACCAGGACAGCCACACCGCCCGTCCCGTAACCCTCGTAGATCACCTCTTCGTAGGATTGCCCTTCCAGTTCGCCGGTTCCTTTTTTAATCGCCCTTTCGATATTATCCTTAGGCATATTTTCGGTCCTGGCGTCGGCTACAGCCGCCCTCAATCTTGGGTTCATGTTGATATCTCCGCCGCCCAAGCGGGCTGCCACAATGATTTCCTTGGCCAGCTTTGTAAAGATCTTGCCACGTTTGGCGTCAGTAGCGCCTTTCTTACGTTTGATAGTACTCCACTTGGAATGGCCGGACATAACTGCTTGATTCCTCCTGCTATATTACTTTATCCGTTGTTTGTTGACCTTTGCCGCTGATCCGCCGGAGGCGGAACGACGGACCACTGACGGGTAGAGGCGGCATCCGTCCTCTACGGCCTTTTGTTCAAGGCCAGTATAAAGACCTCTTTGCTTTCCGGTCGCGAGCCCTTAGGTTTGAAAAACCTTACCTGGGCGAATGCCTGCTCGACTTCTTTTTTGAACACCGGCAAGTCTTCACCCTGAAAGACCTTGACGAATAATGTCCCCCCGGTCCTGAGCAATTTTCCGGCTATTAAAAATGCCGCACGGGCCAACTCAATAGACTTTGTGTGATCCACGATCTTTACGCCCGATGTCTGCGGAGCCATATCACTCAAGACTACATCAAAGTTATCCCGGATTTTTTTTATTTCTTCCGGGTCCAGGGCCAGGACATCCGCCTGCAAAGATTGCGCGTTAGGGCCGGGCAGTGATTTTAATTCCTGTTGGTCAATACCCAGTACGAAACCCTGCGGCCCTACCGCCTCGGCGCAATACTGTAACCAGGATCCCGGGAAACAGCCGAGATCCAAGACTACACCGCGCCTGTGCAGGAATTTATATTTTTCATTTGCCTCTTTTAATTTATAGACGGACCGTGCGGCATAATGCTCTCTTTTTGCCTTGTAAAAATAATAATCCTTGACTTTGCGACGCAACATGTCTTGAAATTATATTATTTACTGCTATTTGACAAGGGATTTTGTGCGTTGATTTATCGTGTCGTCTGTAGTATAGATTTGAAATAACTGAAAAATATTACGAGGAGGAAGCCATGTCTATAAAAGCGTATGTACTTATCAACACGGCCATAGGCAAGACCGCCGAGGTGGCGAAGACCGTTTCCAGGATAAAAGGGGTTAAAAGGCTGGATGTCATAATGGGGCCGTATGATATTATTATTGAGGTTGAGGCCAGGGATCACGATGAACTCTCGGACGTGGTTCTTACCAAGATACAGACCATAAAGGCCATACGGCACACTATGACCTGCCCGGTGGTAAAGATGCAGGAAGAGAAAAAGGCCGGGAAGGGAAAGTCTGTCAAGGCATAGTTTTTAGATACGTCAAAACCAAATGGCTAACCGTTACATATCCAGGACAGCCGGAACGGCTGTCTTCCCCCATAATTGCTCGTTTGTCACTGGTAGCCTGCCAAAGACGGATCGTCCCGGCGCGTTATTCAGGGGACGAACTGCCGGATATTTCTGCTCCATCATGGTTTGTCTCATTTTGATTTTTGGGGTTACCACCGGAGCCTTTGCCCTTACGACAGAGGAAATCATAAAACTAAAAAAGGCCGGGGTAAGTGACGAGACCATCCAGCTTCTCATTAAGACCGAGTACGAGGAGCGGGAAAGGCATAGGAGATATGACCCGGGGCGTATGGTAGGTTCTAAGGAGATTACCTTACCCGATGGGCGAAAACAGATCATCTATTACAGTGTTACAGACCCTGTAGAGGCGGAAAGACAGCGTAAAGAAGAAGAGGAGAAGTTAGAGAAGTCCTGGGATGTCCTGAAACATTTGATTATTGACCAGAGAACGAATAACTAGTTTTCATCCGGAAACTACCGTTTCCGGCTTCAAGCTCTCAGCGATCAGCTTTCAGCCGTCAGCAAAAACCTAAAACAAACAACATATTAAGCTGAATGCTGATAGCTGAGAGCTGATTGCTCCATCCGAAATTTTGGGTTTTTCGGATGGAAACTAACTAAATACAACACCGCCGTCTGGCCTCGGCATTGTCCAGCCGCAGCCAATGCCCCCTTGACTTATACCACCAGGTCTGTCCATCAAACTTGGCAGCTAATGTGCCGTGGAACCGCATCATTTTTCTGACCTGTTCCGTGGAATAAGGATTACAGTAAGTTCCGCTGGTCTCCCCGTCGGGACGGGCAGCCGCAAAAACCAGCCACGCAGTCAGGCCTATTATCGGCAGAAGAATCCACTTTTGTATAGATGACTTCCATTCCATAAGGCGACTTCTACCCGGATAAGGGCGTAAGTGTCAAGGTTTTTTTGTATATCTCATTGATAACAAAGGAGAAAAATAGCTATTTTTCTGTTCCCTCTGCGGCCTTGCGACTTCCGGCTTTTCTTGGGTGAACCTTTATCTCTTCGCTTCACGGCTTGCGCAGTGACCCTTTCGGGGTTCGCAGGCGGGGACTACTTGCCCCTTCCAGCCTCTAAAGGGCTGGCTTTCCCCTTCCTGCTTGCCCCGGTGGGTGCCCCACTGCTTCAGCAAGTTTCGCTCAGAGAAAGAGGTCTCCTAAAAACTCAGGGAACTCTGGGCCGGTTTAAAACTTGACAACGTATTTTAAGGTTTATATATACTCAAGCTGGAAGTGGATAGCTCTCTGGTGAGGCTCCCGGACTTCAAATCCGGTGCGGGGGGTTAGTAGCCTCTCGGGTGGGTTCGATTCCCATGCACTTCCGCCAATATAACACCTGAATAAGGGCCGCCTTTTTATCTCTCGCGCCTTTGAGTGCCGGATTTTTCTCCGCTACTTGACAGGTATGCAAATATATGTTTAAGTAATCAACTTTTAATAAGGCATTAAATTGTCTTTTATTCCAATTAGATAGATATGGAGATGGACTCATGAAGAGAACATTTCAACCCAGTAACATTAGACGCAAGAGGACGCATGGGTTCTTAAGTAAGATGAGAACACGAGCCGGGAGAGCTGTAATCAACAGGAGAAGGGCTAAGGGGCGAAAGCGCCTTACGGTATAGCGGCCCTAAAGGTTAACTGAGAAAATCATTAGTGGCGTATCAGAAGATATGGGAGGGTATGCGCTCAAGAAGGTTGACAGGGTACGCAGAAGACAAGATTATGTCGCTGCATACAAGTCAGGTAAGCGTATTGCAACACAACACTTTATCATCATTGTCCGGTCCAATGACCTCGGAATACCTCGCATGGGTATAGCTATTAGCCGTAAAATAAAAGGCGCGGTAAGGCGCAACAGGATGAAGCGGTTGATAAGAGAGTTTTTTCGCCTGCATAAATCCTGTTTTCCGCCTTCAAATGACTATATTTTTTCGGTCAGAAGCCTGCCATCGAGGCCTGCATATCCGGATATTGAGCATGAGCTGAAGAAATCGCCTTTGCTTCGAACATGTTGAAGAAATTATGTATCGCAATAATCAGGCTGTATCAGTGCCTTATTTCTCCTGTCTTAAAACCCTCCTGCCGGTTTATACCGACCTGTTCTCAGTATGCCATTGAAGCTATAGAACATTATGGGCCGGCAAGGGGGATTCTCATGGCCGGCATGCGGATTCTAAGGTGTCATCCCTTCCATAGGGGCGGATACGACCCTGTTAGAGAAAAATAGGCGACCTTATTCACCGGAGAAGATAATACATGGACCGCAAAACTGTTTTTGCCGTAGTCTTGTCTATACTTACTTTAGTAATATACCAATATTTTTTTGCCGAACAGCCTGAAACACAGAAAACGCCTACGGCAAAATCAGAGGTGCAGTCCACGCCTGCCCAAAGCCAGTCGGCTGTTCAGCCCGTTCCTGTACCGCTAAAACCCTCGGAAAGCGCGGCCGGCGATATTTCCTCGGCCAAAGATATTGTTGTTTCCACAAATTTTTATGAGGCTACCTTTACCGAATTCGGCGGACGTCTCAAGAGTTTTAAGCTGAAGAAATACCGGGAGAGTTTGGACGAAAAATCCCCCCTTAAGGAGCTGATTAAGGTAGAGCAGCCCGTTTACCTTCCTCTGGGGATGAGTTTCCCCGGCGGACTCCTTCCGCAGGTGCAGGATGCCGTATTTAAGGCCGACTGCTATGCCATAGACCTTGATCCGAAAAAAAATCAGGCTGCCCTTTCACTGGCTTATGTTTCTCCGGAGGGCTGGCAATTTATAAGAAAATATATTTTTTATAACGATACATATAAGATAGACCTCGAGATGATGGTTTTTAACCCGACTACCCAGCCGGTGCGCGAAGACGTGTCTTTGGACCTCATTAACCGCCCCTATGACAAAGACAATGGCTATACCTTTAATGGCCCGGCCGCTTATGTTAATGATACCCTGGAAGAGATAGCGGCTAAAAAATTGAAAGAAGACAGGGTACTTAACGGTAAGGTGTCCTGGGTGGCTTATGAGGATAGATACTTTATATCCGCTATTGTCCCGCGGGTCGTGGAATCAGGTCATGTGAGGATGTCGAAAATAAAGGGGGATGTTACTCTCACCTCTTTTATTTATCCTTCGGTGGTTATCCCGGCCCAGAAGCAAACCACTCTGAATTACCAGCTATATCTTGGTCCCAAAGACCTCTCTTCCCTCAAGCCGTTGGGCCTGAAATTGGAAAAATCCGTGGATTTTGGCTGGTTTGACATCATTGCCAAGCCCCTGTTGCTTACATTAAATATTTTTGACCGCTTTATCCATAATTACGGGGTTGCTATTATTCTGGTAACAGTCTTAATCAAAATCCTTTTTTGGCCTCTTACGCATAAGAGTTACCATTCCATGAAGGAGATGCAAAAGCTACAACCTAAGATGGCCAAAATCCGCGAGAAGTACAAGGATGACAAACAGAAAATGAACGAAGAGCTCATGGGGCTTTACAAAACCTACAAGATCAACCCCCTGGGGGGATGCCTGCCCATGTTTCTCCAGATCCCGGTCTTTTTCGCCCTTTATAAGGTGCTGTTGAACGCCATAGAATTACGCCATGCCCCGTTTGCGTTGTGGATAAATGATCTCTCGGCGCCGGATCGGCTGCCGGTAGGTTTTGATATACCGTATGTGGGCGGATTGCCGATTTTAACCATTTTTATGGGGGCATCCATGTTTATTCAGCAGAAGATGACCCCTACCACCGGCGATCCTGTCCAGGCCAAGATAATGTTACTCCTGCCGGTCATCTTTACTTTTTTGTTTGTCAATTTCCCTGCCGGCCTGGTCTTATACTGGCTGGTTAACAACATTCTATCCATTGGTCAGCAGTATTATATCAACAAGAAGGCTGCATGATAAGTGGGGGGTCGCATGTCAGAAAGTATATTTGAAGGAAAAACAGTAGAAGAAGCTATAGAGTTGGCCTGTCAGGAGTTGGGTCTCCCCCGGGAACATTTAAAGATCGAGGTTATTTCTACCGGGTCGAGCGGCGTGTTTGGTCTGGGTTTGAAAAAGGCAAAGGTTCGGGTCAGCGTCCCGGCTCCGGAAGCGCAGCCTGAAGAACCCGGAATAGAGAAGGCTGATCCGGAGCAGATATTACAGGAATTGATTGCTTTGCTTGATTTTGACCTGGCCGTAGAAAGCAGCGTTGAGAATGGCTTCGAAGTCCTTAACCTCCGGGGTAAGGATGCGGGTCTCCTTATTGGCAAACAGGGGCAGACCATTGATGCGCTGCAATATCTCTTAAACAAGATGCTCAGTAAGGTAGCCGGAGAAAAAATCCAGGTGGTTTTGGACTGTGAGGGTTACCGGGAGAGGCGAAAGGCTTATCTTACCGAGATGGCCATGCGCCTTAAAGAGAGAGCCCAGAAGACGGGAAAATCATTCTATACAGACCTGCTTAGTGCTGCGGACAGGCGCGCCATACATATCGCCCTGCAAAATGATCCGGTCGTTAAGACCAAAAGTATCGGGGATGGACTGTTGAAAAAGGTTGCCGTTTTCGCGCGGGAGCGGGGAAAAGCAAAAGGTATGTCCCGTTAGATCCTCTAAGTCCGACAGGCTCCTAGGGCGGATAAATTCCGGCGGGAATCCAGGGGTAAACTCTAACGGGAATTTAGGATATAGATTCCTGCTCCCTGGCTGGGGTCAGGGACAAGCTTCGCAGGGATGACTTATTCTGCCTACCGCATATATGTATCGTCACGGGGATACCATAGCGGCTATAGCCACGCCGGTAGGCGCAGGTGGTATCGGGATAATCAAAATCAGCGGCCCCCGGGCCGAAGACATAGTTCGTAATATCTTTCGGCCCCGTAACCCCATCGATCACTTCCAGAGTCATCACCTCTATTTCGGACACATCGTTGATCCGGCAAACGGAGAGGTCATAGACGAAGTCCTCCTCTCCGTGATGCGCCGTCCGCATACCTACACGCGTGAAGACGTGGCCGAGATAAACTGCCACAGCGGCTATATCATTTTGCAGAGAATACTGTCTGTGGTTCTGGCCTGTGGCGCCCGCCTGGCTGATACGGGTGAATTCACCAAACGGGCCTTCCTGAACGGGCGGATTGACCTTACGCAGGCCGAGGCGGTTATGGAGAGTATCGCGGCGCGAACGAGCCGTGGCCTCAAGCTGGCTACCGGCCAGCTTATGGGCGGACTTACGGAGCGGGTGAATACTATAAAAAACGGCCTGTTGGATGCGCTGGCTGTCCTGGAAGTGGCCATAGACTTTCCGGAGGAGGATGTGGAGATCGTGGAGGCCGAAAAACTGGCCCACCGGCTGGAAGGCGAGGTGGTCAAACCCATTCGGGCCCTCCTGGCCTCTTACGAACAGGGAAGGGTTTACCGGGAAGGAGTCACGGTGGCCATAATGGGCAGACCCAATGTCGGCAAATCCAGTCTTCTGAACGCCTTACTGGAGGAGGAAAGGGCCATTGTTACGGCCATACCCGGGACAACTCGGGATATTATCGAAGAGCTTTTAAACGTGCAGGGGATACCGGTTAAGATTATCGATACCGCCGGCCTCCGGGAGGCACGCGATGAGATAGAGGGAATCGGCATAAAGCTGACCCGAAAGCGGATAGCCGGGGCCGATCTGCTCCTTTTCGTGATAGACGGCAGCGCTGATTTGAGCCCGGAGGATTACGAGATTTATAAGGACATCCAGGGCCGGGTCTTCATAGTCGTAGTCAATAAGATGGACTTGGGCATTAAGCTGGATACAGAGAGGCTGCGCGAATTTTTTGGCCCCAGAGACCTGGTAGTGATTTCCGCCCTCCGGGGGACGAATCTGGGAAAACTCAAAGAGGCTGTTTTTTCGGCTGTGGTCGGAGGCGCAGCGGATATGCCAGATACCGCCATTATTCCCAATGCCCGGCAGTATGCGGCCCTGGCCCAGGCCCTGCCTTTTCTTGGCCAGGCCCGGGAGAACCTTCTTAAGGGGATCACGCCGGATATAGTAGCTATCGACATTCAGGAGGCCCTCGATCGCCTGGGTGAGATCACTGGGCAGTCCACACCGGAAGACGTCCTGGACCGTATCTTCAGCCAGTTCTGCATCGGCAAATAATATTCTTTGGGGACAGTGTCATTACGAGTCCACCGGGATAGGGCGATTTCCCTTTTATCAAAGGGGTCAGGGGGATTCTCAGGTGAAGGGATCGGCATCAGAGCTTTTACTACAGGCAGCCGCTGAGATCAATATATTCCTTTCTGACTCCCAGGTAGAGAAATTTCTGTTCTATCTTGCGGAGTTAAAGGAATGGAATAAAAAAATAAATCTGACCGCCCTGAAGACCGACCGAGAAATTATCTCTAAACATTTTATAGATTCACTGACGCCGCTTCCCCTTATCCCGCCGCACAGCCATGTCCTGGATATAGGCTCAGGGGCCGGGTTCCCGGGTATCCCGCTGAAGATAGCCAATCCGGGATTTTCTATAACCCTGGTCGAGGCCAGAGAGAAGAAGGTCTTTTTTGTAAGACATATAATCCGCGCCCTCGGCCTTCGGGGAATCCGGGCCGAGCGTCTGCATCTGGATGCGGCTATGGCCCAAGAGCTGCAATGGCGCGAAAAATTTGACGTGGTCATCTCGCGGGCGGCTTTTGACTTAAAAATCTTCCTCGATTTGTCCCGATTTGTTCTCAAAGAGAAGGGTTATGCCATTGCCATGAAAGGGCCGCGGGTGCAGGAGGAGATTGACGCCGTGGCCCGGGATGCCCGGCTCCAGGTCTTTCATCTGGTCAATAACCTGGGAATTACCCTGCCGGTTACGCACGAAAAACGGCGGCTTGTCGTTTATCGCAGGAATTGACACTATGCCACAGTAATAGGTGGCCTTTGGAATCGTGTGGACTTTCCCCACATCTTTATGGAAACCATCATTTCTGAGCGTAACTTGCCGGTAATCAGGGGCCCCAAATCCACCGTCTAATTTAGCTATCGAGATTAAAATCAGCAGGTTATGGATTATTCCTGATCACCAGCAAGATATTAGATGCAAGGCGCCGAGGAGCGATCGAAGGCAACGCCGCAGATGATGCCTTGCTGGTGGATCAGGGGGGCAATCGTTCCTTGACAGATACCGGCAAAGATATTAAAGATACAGGCAGATTAAGGTGTTTAATGCCAGAGGGGATGTAGCTCAGCTGGGAGAGCGCCACGTTCGCAACGTGGAGGTCGTGGGTTCGATCCCCATCATCTCCACCAGGAAGATCAAGGGGCTATCTGATACAGTCAGATAGCCCCTTTCGGTTTTAGTAACGTATTAGTAACCACCTGCAAAAAACAGGTAACCAATAGGTGACCAAAAACAAAAAGGCTATCCGCCGAGGAGGATAGCCTTTAATTTTACTGGTGCCCCCGGCGCGACTCGAACGCACGACACCCAGATTAGGAATCTGGTGCTCTATCCACCTGAGCTACGGGGGCGCAAAAGATGGTACAATTTCTCGTGTTCTCTAACACGGAGAAGGCTTACTGTCAAGTGACCGGGCCGTTTAGGGCGCAGGAAGTGATTTTGCGGACTGAAGCTTTATAAGCCCTATTCTCTCCTTCATCCGGTTTAGATGGCTGCCCGGCCAGTAAACCTTCCCACAAAGGGGACACCGGGCGAATGAAGAAGCCGTCCGGCGTACGTATTCCGGCACCAGGGTATCTACCGCTTCATTGGAGACATTTGTAAGCGGCACGTTACACAAAATACAGCGGCTAAACCACATCTCCTCTTTAAAGTCGATATGGCCTGTCCTGTAGAGCTGTCCGAGCTGCGCATCCACATGGTCTGAGGAGATAAATACCTCGCCGGGAACGTTATGTAGCAGTCTTCTGTCGCGGGTTAAAAAGATGCGCCCTTGCGCTACTTGCTCCCTTATTTCAGGCAAAACAGGATACTCCAGATAAATGGTATCAAAACCCAGGATGCGCAGCCACCTGGCAAGCTTGCCCAACATTTTGTCGGCCAGGAACCGCATATTAATTGAAGGTTTTATGCTGGAATCCTGGCGGGCAGGGGAGGGAAAATACCATAGAAGGCGCATTGGATAAAAGATTTACCTTTTTGTAGGCCATGGATAGGCGCAGTCCGGATAACGGCAGAGAAAAACAGACCGCTCCCGGATAAGAGAAATCCCCATTTTTTACCACGCCATCGCTTTCTGCAGTTAGAAGCTCATTGTCCCGGATATCCTTTAATACCAGTCGCCTAACCACGCCTTCCGATGGTTCAAGCCAGACCTCCTCCCTTAATCCTGATCGTTCATTCGATAGTTCCATTACCACCAGAGACGGATTAAGCTTATGAGGATAAATGGAAATCAGCCGCCGGTCTTTAAAATCAAAGCCTCCCAGGAACCAGTGATATATATCCTGTATTTGTACGCCGCCTGGGATAAGAGAGGCCACAGCCGGTGACGACAGATTC
This sequence comes from Thermodesulfobacteriota bacterium, assembly GCA_031082315.1. Classification (NCBI taxonomy): domain Bacteria; kingdom Pseudomonadati; phylum Thermodesulfobacteriota; species Thermodesulfobacteriota bacterium. The sequence goes on along the minus strand of JAVHLC010000010.1, from coordinate 25,224 downwards.
CCGTCGTAATATCTCATGGCCAGGACAGAAATAAGGGCAAAATGTTCTCCATCCGTGGCAAAAGATAAGACCGGTTGGCTGAAAAGACCGAGACAGTCCAGACGCAGTGAAGACGGCCCCTGTCCTACAATCAGGGCTTGGCCTCTGTAATCTACGCCTGAATACGCAAGGGTTATATCAGCCTCGGCCTCAAAGCCGCTCATTGCCCCATTGCGCCGGTCAAGGCAGGCCCTTATCTCCTTTTCAAGGGCGCTTGTCTTATCGCCGGGCTGTTCAATAGCTTTCGGCGCTACTGCACAGGAGGCCGTTGTCAACAAAATCAGCAAGAGAAAAATCAGTTTTTTCACCTGGGAATACCTCTTATCTGTCATTCCGTGCCTGACACGGAATCCAGGGGTTTAGTTTCTGGATTCCTGCTCCCTGATCGGGGTCAGGGACAAGCTTCGCAGGAATGACACACGGGGCAGGAATGACTTTTTCACCTGAAAATCCCCCTGTATCCCCCTTTTCCAAAGGGGGACTTTTAACACCCCCCTTTAGCAAAGGGGGGCCTGGGGGGATTATTTTCATTGTCCTTTGTGTCGCTATGCGACATGTGTATTTTATTGTTCTTTGTGCCGACCTGTCGGCGTTTCATTGCGTACTATTTTTTGTTTTTATTTGTCGTTCAGGCTATCTTTCCCCAGTATAGACATGACTTCCTCTATCTTGGCGGAAACCTTGTCCTTGTCTTCCTTTTTGGTATAGGCAGACTCTGCTTTAAGATAACTTTCCAGCGCTTTGGGGAAAAGTCCTTTCTTGTAATAGACATCCCCCAGGTGTTCGGATATTACAGGATCTCCTCCCACCGATTCGTTCGCCTTTTCCAGTTCCTTAATAGCTTCGTCATAACGTCCTTTTTTGTAATATACCCAACCCAGGCTATCTGTAATATAGGCATCGTCAGGCCTTATCTGGAGGGCCTCTTTGATCATTTTTTCCGCTTCGTCCAGCTTAACTCCTAAGTCCGCATAGGTATAACCCAGATAGTTCAAGGCATAGGCATGCCGGGGATTAGCAACGAGAACCTCCTCCATCTTCGCTATGCTCTTTTCCTTCTCACCACGCTTATCAAAAACCACTCCTAACTGAAACTGGAGCTCTATGTCTTCAGGGAACTTTTTGATGCCCTCCCGCAAAACGGACTCTGCCTGGTCCAGCCGGTCGGTATCCTCATAAGCATAAGCCAGGGCGATATAAAGCCCGGACTTTATTGATTTGGAAGATATGGCTTCCTGTAAGATCGCTATAGCTTCATCCGGCCTCTTCTGCCGACGCAGGATATTGGCCAGTTGTATGCGTGCCTCAACGTAGGCCTCTGATCCATCCGGGATTTTCTTATATTCTTCAATGGACCGGTCAAGCTCCCCTTTCTCGGCATACGCCGCGGCCAGGTAATAACGCGCCCTGTCATCATCGGGTTTGGCCGAAAGCGCCTTCTCCAGTTCCTTAATAGCTTCGTCATACTTGCCTTCCGCCAGATAGACCATGCCGATACGCGCCAACACCCTGGTATCATCGGGAGAGACCTTCTTGGCCTCTTCGAATTGTTTAAGGGCGTCAGAAAATCGGCCTTCGCTGAGATAATAACCCCCTAACCGGATTAACACCTCAGTATTATGGGGATGAAAGGAAACGATCCGTTCATACATGGAAATTACTTTATCCTGTTTCCTCTCGGCCTCATAAAGGGCCGCCAGGTCGAAAAGCGCCGGCTCAAAATATGGATTAATATCCAGGGCCTTTAAGTAATATCTCTCCGCCTCCGTCCAGAGCCTTGTCTCAGAGTAAACCCGCCCCAGATAATAATAGGCCATTAATGCCTCATCGTTTTTTTCTATCAGACGTTTTAAGGTCTTAACCGCCATCTCGTATTCTTTGTTTTTCGCATAAAGCATTCCCAAAAGTAGATAGGACTCCTGATCTTCGGGGTTTGACTTTATTATCTGCTCATACTCATTAATAGCCTCCCCGAACTGTTCAAGGCTTGTATAAATACGGCCCAACAGCAGGTGAACAGATACCGAATCATCAAGTTGCGCAGACTTTCTCGCCCAGTAAAGGGCGTCCCGGAAATGTTCTTGTTGGGCCAGGGCAGAGGCCAGTTCAAACATCAACTGAGCGGACTGCGGGTCATAATCCAGGGCCTTTTTATATTGGTCAACAGCACCTTTCAGGTTACCGGCCTTCCACTCCATCTGGGCCTGCAAATAATAATAGTAGGCTTTTCCCTGTCCTTCATCTGCTCCTGAATACGCCACAGAAGCGCTTAGGCACAGGAAGGTAAGTGTTAAAATCAAAAGGTAACCAACTCTACAATACGGCATTAAGTTATACCTCCAATAAACCCATAACCATGAACTATGAGCCATTATATAGAACCTACTCTCCGGTAATTGCCACATAATCTTCGATATTCGGCAGTTCCTTCTTCAAATAGTCCTTGAGGCGTTTCATCAGGCCGGCCTCAATCTGGCGTGCCCGTTCTCTGGTTACACCAAACCTGTCGCCGATTTCCCGGAGAGTAAGAGGAATTTCTGCCAGCATGCGCATTTCAAATATCTCTTTCTCCCGCCCTTTCAGCGTATCTCCAAATTCCCTTAGCTTACGTTGCAGTTTCTCTGAAAGCTCTGAGTGTGCTATTTTATCTTCAACCGCCGGCCCTTCCGCCCTTATAGTGCTGCCGTACGTACTACCCGTATCGTCTTTTTGGGCCGGGGCATCAAGCGAAACCCCCCATCCTCCCATCCGTTCCGCCATCTCTATTACGTCCTGTTCTTTAACCTGGAGCCTTTCTGAAATAAGTTTGGGGACCGGCTCATATCCCAACGCATCCAGCCGATCCCTTTCCTTCTTAAGATTATAGAAAAGCTTTCGTTGTGCCTGGGTGGTTCCGATCTTTATCAGGCTCCAATTGTCCATGATAAATTTCAAGATATACGCCTTAATCCAGTAAGAGGCATAATAGGAAAACTTAACCCCCTTAAAGGGGTCGAATTTCCGCACCGCCCGCATAAGCCCGATATTCCCTTCCTGGATAATATCCAAAAAATTCTGCATCCAGTACTTCTGGAAATCAAGCGCTATCTTCACAACCAGACGAAGATTGGAAGTCACCAGCCCGTAAGCGGCCTCCATATCTTTATCTTTAAAATAGCGCAAGGCCAGGTCTTGCGCTTCTTCCCTGGTGAGGAGGGGATAACGGTTGATCTCCATTAAATATTGACGCAGCGGGTCATGGGAGACGAGCGAGTTTGTTTTCTTTTCAGACGCATTGGTATCTTCTTCAGAACGGTGGCTACTATTTATGGAGTCTGTCAATATACTGCCTTTAACCGGAATTTTAAATGGAGGGCGGGCGCACTGTCTGGCTAAAATTAAAGCTATTTTAACATAATATTGATATTCGTCAACAGCGTTAAACTTTGCCGAGATAGACGAAAAAAGGACTTCCTAACCCTTATTGTGGCTATTGACTTTTAGGCCTCTGTGCACTATAAGAAAGACCTTCTTGTGCATCCCTTGATACTAAAATATATCCGGAAGGATTTCTAATTTTGCCATGAGTAAATCATCTCGTTATACCGAAGCCGGTGTTGATATTACACGGGCCGACCGTTTCATAAGCAAGATCAAGCCCCTGGTGGCCTCTACTTTCAAAAGCGCGGTCATATCCGAACTCGGCGGGTTTGCCGGCCTGTTCTCCTTAAGCGCCATCAGATATCAAAAACCAGTGCTTGTCTCTTCAACAGACGGTGTGGGGACGAAGCTAAAGATAGCCGCCCTTCTTAATAAACACGACACCATCGGCATAGATCTGGTCGCCATGTGCGTAAACGATATAATTGTTCATGGCGCCCAACCCCTCTTTTTTCTTGATTATCTATCTACCGGTAAGTTGCTGCCTGATGTAGCGGTCGACATAGTCAAGGGCATTGTCAAGGGGTGTAAGGAGGCCGGGTGCTCTCTAATAGGCGGGGAAACAGCGGAAATGCCAGGAATGTACGCACCGGGTGACTATGATCTGGCCGGATTCGTGGTCGGCGTAGTCGAACAGGATAAGATTATATATGGCTCTGAGATATCTGTGGGCTGTAAATTGATCGGCCTTGCCTCCAGCGGCCTGCATAGCAACGGCTACTCTCTGGTGCGTAAACTCTTTTTTGAAGAGCTGAAGTGGGAGTTGGAACAGGAGATTCCTGAGTTAGGCCGGACGTTAGGCAAAGAGCTGTTAGAACCGACCCGGATTTACGCCAAAACTATACTCAATATCCTGAAACATCAAAAGATATCCGGTATTGCACATATCACCGGAGGTGGTTTCATAGATAACATCCCGCGCATCCTGCCACAAAGCTGTAAGGCCATCATCCATAAGGGATCGTGGGATATCCCCCCCATATTCAGCCTTATTCAGAAAGAAGGCCGTGTTACAGATGACGAGATGTATAGGGTGTTTAACAACGGTATTGGCCTGGTACTTATCGTTCCCTCAGAAGTCTCCCAGGACGTGCTTTTCCAGGCTCAGGCCAATAAAGAAAAGGCCTTTGTCATTGGCGAAATAGTGCCCCGGAAAAAAGGTGAGGTTTCCGTTCAGATTGTGGGCTAAGTGACCGTTCACCGTTGACCGTTAGCCGACAAGACGTTTTTCTCGGATCTTACGGACAGTGGTGGCCAAACGAAGGAAAGCACGATTGGATTTACGAAAATGCCGCTTTTCAGGTCCTTACGGACAACGGTGAACGGATACAAACATCTTAAGCTGAATGCTGATAGCTCCATCCAGAACTGTTTCGGTTCCGGATGAAAGGGCCGTCATCCCACTTTTCACAGTAGATCATCCCTAGTCCGACAGGCTCCTAGTGCCCGCTCGGAAAAAAGACCGAGCTGACCCAGTAAAGGACGAAAAGCAGGCCTACACCAAGGCCTATGCTCCACCCTATCAGTTGTTTCTCAACCCGAAGAAGCGGTTCGTACTCCATCTTCTTCAGTTCTTCTGCCAACTTCGGTTCTTCTGCTAACTTCTGTTCCTGCACCATACGATCTCCTTGCCCTTTGAACTCTTGTACTTTTTATGGGGCTATGCCCCGTAACCGTTGACCGTTAGCCGTTCACCGAAAAAGACGTTTTGTTCGGTTCTTACGGACAGTGGTGGCCAATAACCGTTTACTGCTTACCGTCCACCGAAAGAGATCCGCTGCGGCGGACTATTCACGGACAACCGTGGCCGAACAACGAAGAAGGGATTGCCATTTTCTGCCTGTCCGCAGAGAGGCTCACCGAAAAGGAGCACTTTTCATGTCCATACGGTCAACGGATAACGAATAACGGTGAACGGTTGCTATGCCCCTATCACCGGTGGTTTTACCCCGTGGAAGAAGAGCCATGAGATGAGCAAGGCCACCCAGATAATAAACCCGAACAGGCACAGTACGTACACCGCAGCCAGTTTGCCTATGCCTTCCTCCCACAGTTTCCGGAAATTGGATATGATACCGATGGTAAAAAAGGTGAATACAAAGAACATTACCCTGAATACGTTGCCTTCATCGGTTGCCGTCTTTGCTGCGGCCATGGTGGCCTTTGGTTCCCTGATCTGCTCATTCAACGCCTCTATCCTGGCCTTGGCGTCCTTGACTTGCGCATCCAGGGCCGCCAGTGCCATTGGATCGGCCGTGGTTGCCATGCGCTTTTCCGCGCCGGAGATCTCCTGTTTGAGCGGTTTGATCTGTCTTTCCACGGGGCCGATAAGCGCACCCGCCGGCAAACAGATTGTCAGCAGGAGGAAGAAGGTCACAACATATCCGATCACAAACTTCGGGAATCTCCTCCATATCTCCACCGCCTGAACCTTCTGCCCCTCTTTGCGGTCAATCTTGGTACACCAGACTATGGCCAACACGAATGCCCATATCCCGATGAAGACATCAATAAACATCTTCACTGTGGTTGCTGTCATGGTTATCCAGCCGTCCTGATAGTTGATGCCCGCCATGGCAATGGCCTTCGCCCTTATCAGCGCGTCCGCAATCGCGCCGCTTGCCACAGCCCCTCCATCAGTCTTGACCGCGAGGGCCATCCATGCCCCTGCCACCAGCGGCTCCGTCCACAGAAAGGTCTGTGCCAGGAAGGGCAGGATAATCATCTCCACCACGGCAAAGACAACTACAAGGGACGAAACCATAATCGGCACCACCGGCCGCGCCCTTATGGCCGCACCCGTAGCTATTGCTGCCGAGACGCCGCAAATAGATATGCCCGATGCCAGGGGAGCCGCCCATTCTCTGCTGAACTTGAAGTACTTCCGGGCAACAAAATACACCACCGCCCAGTAAATCAAATAGGCCTCCACGATCGCGCACAACCCGCGAAACATGACGTTTGTCGCCAGGCTGAGCGACTCGGCCGCCTTAAGACCCAGTCCGGCGCCCATAATGACGATCGCGGTCTTTATGTACAGTTCAGGGCGAGACGCCTCCTTCAACGTCTCAGATAGTTTTGGGAAAAAGTTGCCTACGACCAGTCCGGCAAGGAGGGCAATGATGAACCCGGCTTCCCCCGTTAGACTCATTGACCATGGGATGCCGTAATCTTTCAACTCGTTTGTTGTCGCCGCTATGTATGCATAGTGTCCGAGAAACCAGCATACATAACTTATCCAGAACACGACGGAAAAACCCACGATAAACTTGACTACGTCCGTGCCCAGCAGTCTGGCCCCTACCCCCATTATGATGAGCATGGCAAGATAGGTTAAGAACAGAGAAACCATGCCGGACAGCCCCTTCTTCTTGTACTCTCCTCCGACCTTGAGGCCCGCTGTGTCCTCTGTTACGGTGACGGTCTCCTCTTTGCCGTCCGCCTTCTTGAGAGTGAGCTTTTGGCCGTCAATCTTGGTAATCACTCCGGCCACCGAAGCATAATTCTTGGACACGGGCGATATGGCTTTGGATGAGTCCATCCATACCTTGGTCTTTGTCCCCCATCCAAGGATGTCGAGGCCTCCAAAAGCACCCAGAGAAAGGACAAAAATAAAGAGGCCGAGCCACAGGGCCAGCCAGTCTTCACTAATACCCCGCTTATTCTCCTCCATAAGACATACCCCCTTTTGTATGGCTTGATCTAACCGATTAGGCCCTTGCAAAAGGCCTTGTTCTGTCATTCCCGCGGTGATTCTCAGCGGGAATCTGGTTCTAACCGGCTGAAAACCGTATCCCCGATAGATACACTCGGGGATGACTGAGAGTTTTGCAAGAGGCTACGATAATATGCAATCCTCCTGAGCCTCTTGCAAAACGTCCTCTTTTGCCCAATCTCTGCGTCAGGCTCAGATTCTAATCCTCAAAATACGTCCAGTATTCCTCCGGTTAAAATCTTCGCCTTCCTTGACCTTGGCCAAAATTGAACATTTTGCAAGAGGCTCGCCTGTAATGTGCAATCCTGTTGCCTCCGTACGCGTCCCGTTCACCTCCTTCATATTCTTTGGCTACCTGAGCAGGCCGTTTGGCCACACATGGGATAAACGGCCTTGAGTCTTCTAGGGCAGGGAAGCGGAAGTACCGCCGGTAACTGACTTTACCCAAACCGCGAAGATCTCGATCCACTCATTAACAGCATGTACTTGCGAGATTATCTGACATAAACACAAAAAGTCAAGTCTTTTCGTTCACCCGACTTCGCCGCCAACGTACTCCTTGACGCTGCGTCCCATGCCGATATGCTTAAGGTGAACACTTGCCCTTTCCAGCCTCTGAGACTGTGTCATAATCATCATTTGTCATTGCGAGCGACCGAATGGCGTAGCAATCTCTATGATTTCAACACGTTGTGAGATTGCTTCGGTCGTTTCACTCCCTCGCAATGACATTGCGACACAGTCTCTCTGAAGGGCGGGCTTTCCCCTTCCTGCTCACCCTCGATCCGCCTAAGGTCCGCCGCAGGCGGACTCCAGTAAATTTCGCTCAGGAACGTCGGATTCCATTAAAAATGGGGAAAGTCCAGCTTATGGGAGAATTTTTGTAGAATTACTGCTTAAACGTTTTATCCGTTTAGGGGAGAGCCGGGGAATTAATAGGTTGATCCGATGGCGCTTCTTACCACCCGGGCCATATTTTGTATCTTATAAGGTTTTTTTATAAAACCATTCGCCTTTTTATCCAACAGGGGTTCCAATACCCCGTCCTTGGCATAGCCGGTTGAGATAACTACCTTGATATCTGGATTTATCTGCCGCAAACGCTCAAAGGTCTCTTTCCCGCCCAGATTAGGCATGATCAGATCCAGGATAACCAGATCGATCTTATCCCGGTGTTTTTCATATAAGTCTATAGCCGCCAGACCGTCCTCGGCCACGAAAACATTGTACCCCAGTTGTTCCAATGCGTCTTTGCCCAGTTCACGGATTATGCTCTCGTCATCCACCAGGAGGATGGTTTCACCCTTTCCTTTAGGAACATCGGGGGCCTTCTCCTGCTCCTCTATCTTTTCTGCTTCAGAAGGGCTTTTAGAAATGGGTAAGAATACGCTGAATGCTGTTCCGGCCCCGGGTGTACTCTCAACTTCAATGTATCCGTTGAATTCATTAATTACACCATAGACCATAGCTAAGCCCAGGCCGGTGCCGCCGGATTCTCCTTTAGTGGTAAAAAAAGGGTCAAATATCCTCTGCCGGGTTTCGCCATCCATGCCCCCACCGGTATCAACAACAGAAAGCCGGACGTACTTCCCATCTGTCGGCTGATGGGGCAATTTCTTCTCCATGCCGTCAAAAGAATAAAAAGACACCTCGGTCTTAATGGTCAGTTTCCCGCCATTGGGCATAGCCTCGACGGCATTAACGCAGATATTCATAACAACCTGCTCCATCTTGGCTGAATCTATATCCACATAACAAGGCTTAGGTGACAGAATATGGCCGATCTTAATACTGCGATCCGTTGTTCGCCCTAGTATTTGTAATACCTCCAGGACAATCTCATTAAGGTCGGCTGTTTTGATCTCAAAACGGCCACGGCGGGCAAATGTCAGTATCATACTGGTAAGCTCTGCGGCCCGTACGGCCGAGCGTTCGATCTGCATAACATAGCGCGCGATAGGGCTGTCTGCAGGGAGCTTGGTCCTGATAAGAGAGGCAAACCCCAGGATGCCGGTTAAGATGTTATTAAAATCATGCGCAATTCCTCCAGCCAGGGTGCCCAAAGACTCCATTTTTTGGGCCTGCAAAAGCTGTCCCTGCGTCATTTTTAACTCTTCAATGGCCATGTCAAGTTCGGCATTCCTCTCCGCCAATTTGGCGCGGGAGACTTCCAGATCAGACATGATTTTTTTAAAAGGTGAGATGTCGCGAAAGGCATACAAATACCCCACGAGTTTGCCGGCTGAGTCCTTGATCAGGGAGGCGCTGACCAGGGCAGGGATGGTTTCGCCGGTAGCCGTAGTTATGGTGGTTTCAATATTAAAGATATTTTGATCGCTGTCCAGGGCGCGTTTGACAGCACATTCCGTCTCACAAAGCCCTGACTTTAAAACATCTTTGCAATACATCCCCTGGGCTTCATGGCCCCGGAACCCGGTTATCTTCTCTGCGGCCCTATTAAAATAGGTGATGCGCGCCTGCAGATCGGTTACAAGGACGGCATCCGGCAGAGAATGCAGAATAGCCGACGCACTAATATTCCCTGCCCAAGTCTCCGGGCTTCTATATCCTTCGGTCAAGGCTTTCTACTCCTTGATGTTACGTTCGGCTATAAATCGGCAGATAGGAGCTCCCGTGGAACGGCATGAAATCTCGCGGGAGACAAACGTACCCATTCCGGTCGGGTAACGAGGCCCATAAACCAGGTCCATATAGGAGGCTGTACACGCATTAAACATATAACATCGGCCATGCGGTTGGGGGCCATATTCCTCCAGATAACGGCCGGGATCGTAGGCGTTCTTAACTGTCGTGACCAGTCTCTCGCCCGGCGCCAGCTCTTCTACTTCTATGTATCCTATACCAAAGACATTGGTAAAGGCCACCAGGGCCTGAACTTCGTCTTCCGGAGACTTGATCATGGGCAGGATGTGTTCCCGCCAGTGCATGGATGTCCGTGCCCCGTGGAAGGTATGATACCCGCATTCCAGCACCGCGTCATAAAGTTTTTGCTCTACTACCTGCGCCGCATTCTCATCTACCTTATGGATGACACGGGAGACGGCCTTAAAAAAGAATTCATTGTAATTTATGGCCGCGTATATCCCAAAAGCAGCCATGATCCCCCGCTCATTACTTTCAATGGGCAGGCGCGAAGCCAGTTCTATTACCTTTTTGCTGTCCATAGCCATCACTTATTAACTGATACGGTAAATTCACATCGATCGCAGCCCGTAATCATGCAATGATCTTCCTCAACCCTATATTTACCCACCGTCCCTCCATAAATGGCCGCCAGTATTCCCGCCAAAAAACCACGGGTTAAATGGCAGACTGGTCTCCGGCGACGGCCATATTTGGCCAACCAGCCTACCACATAGTAAGAGGAATCAGCCCAGGCCCTGCCCCCGGATTCATTCAACTGCGAGAAATCCAACCGGCCGAACCCCATAAACCGGTACAGTTCAGTGGCGGCCTCCAGCTTGTCCCGATCGGTCTTGTCCTTTCCCAGACTCAATATATAATTATTGAAATTAAGGTAAAATTCTTCGGCTGCCGCACGGACAAAGATATCCACCGCATTAATTTCCTCTATTTCTTCAAGCGCCTTGACTAACCCACAATTATAATGATGGCAATGGAGGGATACCATCACCCCGTCAAGTTTCATGATATTAAGATTGGAGTCAAAACAGACAAGCATAACAAAGAAATCCTTAGCATTTGTAGTGTATGTTACTTATTTAACAAATTCCATCGGCAAATATCAAGTAATTCTTTAGTAAGACCTCGGGGACATGGGCATGATTTCTGGTTGTGCGATGTAGATTAATGAGGAGGGGTTGAGACCTAATGCAGAGGATTGGGTTAGAGAAATTGCAGGAATGCAATAATCAGTTGCAATAACGCAATGATATTCCGGTATTTTAAAAGATGAACCTATCTAATCAAGCGGATATATTTTAATTTTTGTGAACGCTATAAGGGCAACCGACAAGAAAGCAGGACAGAGATAATATTGGCACATTAATTGCTTAACCTAAGGTTAGGCTGTTAGGTGCCGGGAGAGGGAACAGGGATGAGAATTTTGCCCCCTATCTATCCTGTTCCCCTCCCGGTTTTTTTATTGTAATATACAAGCGAAGTTAGACCAATGGAGGTAGGATACATGTAAATAGTGCTCATCCGGAAACCGCCGTTTCCGGCTTCACTAACTAGCGATTTCGGCAAAGGTTCCTTGTGGTTAATCTTTTGATAATACGACGAATAACAGACGAAAGGGAAAAGTATGGCAGAGGAAAACGGAAAAAGTTGCAGTTGTGATAACGCGCGGGATGCGGCTCTGGCGGTTCAAGACGAGATGATAAGAGACTCGCTGGGTAAGATTAAAAATATCCTGCTGGTCATGAGCGGCAAAGGCGGCGTGGGCAAAAGCACGGTGGCCACGAATCTGGCGGTTGGCTTGAGCCAGTCCGGGTATAAAGTAGGCCTGATGGATGTTGACCTGCATGGGCCGAATATTCCACGGATGCTTGGGGTTACCGGGCAACCGGAGAATCTTCCGGGACATCGGGTTGGGCCGGTACGGTATTCGAATAACCTCGGGATTATTTCGATCGAATCAGTGATGAGCGATAAGGATCAGGCCGTAATTTGGCGCGGCCCGGTAAAAATTTCGGCAATTCGTCAATTTTTATCGGATGTGGAATGGGGTGAGATGGATTATCTGATTGTCGATGCTCCTCCGGGGACAGGGGATGAACCGTTGACTGTGGCCCAGACTATCCCGGAGGCCCGGGCAGTGATTGTGACCACTCCGCAGGAGGTCTCTTTGGCCGATGTCCGTAAATCCATAAATTTTTGCCGTGAGGTAAAGCTGGAGATACTGGGTATTGTGGAGAATATGAGCGGACAAAAATGTCCGCAGTGCGGGCATGAAATCTCGTTGTTTAAGAGCGGCGGCGGTGAGAGAACGGCCCGTGATATGGGGATACCGTTTTTAGGCAAAATACCCATTGATCCGGCGGTAGTGACGGCAGGCGATGCCGGCAAACCTTATGTGCTAAATACGGATAATGGCGTTGCGGCGAAGGCATTTAAGGAGCTGATTGATAAGATAATTTCGATGAGCAAATGATGTTTTCCCCGTGTCGGCATTTTGTATGGTGATCGGATGACGCGAGAGGCCGCTACGGCGTTTGATGCCTTGGCTCGTGAATATGATGCCTGGTATGAAAAGGAGCCGCTCCTTTTTGCTATAGAGCTGGAGGCGATAAGATGCGTCTGCCCTTCCCCGGGTAGGCCGTCGTTAGAAGTGGGAACGGGAAGCGGCCGTTTTGCCGCAGCCTTAGGGGTTGAGTTTGGAATTGACCCTTCCATGACTATGCTTAATCTGGCCAAGGCCAAGGGAGTTATATCCGTCCGGGCCATGGGGGAGGCTATTCCTTTCCGGAGTGAGACCCTTACCGCCGTCTTTATCCTTTTTGCATTGTGTTTTGTACAACGTCCCTTGAATTTATTTAAAGAATGCGGGCGGATTTTGAGGCCGGGGGGACGGATAGTCACCGCCTGCATTAATAAAAACAGCGCATGGGGCAAGCTCTATGCGGAAAAGAAGCAGGCCGGACACCCCTTATATAGATATGCCACTTTTTATGCTTCTACTGAGGTGGAAGGGTTGCTGATTGCAGCCGGATTCAAAGTGGAAAGATTATACTCGACCCTTTTGCAGCCACCGGGGCAGGTGGAGTCGATGGAGTATCCGAGAACCGGACTTTTAGACGAGGCAGGTATTACCCTTTTTTTAGGCAAAAAATGCTGAACTGCGAATTTGGGGAGATTTGTTATGGCGTGGAAAAGTTGTTGACATCAGGGACAGGATGAATAAGATAGCTGTCAAATTTTGCCGTCTTCATTTTGGCTTACCGGTTTGCGGGGGGGATACGACATGGGTACGAAATTGAGCTTAAATGGTTTTAAAAATCCATTACTGGTGTTCTCGGTAACCGTCTGGTTTACAGCCTTTCTCCTGTTTCCGTCTTTAGCTACGGCCGCCCTTTCTGGCTCCATTCTGAGCAGCCCGGGGGCATCTCTGGCGCGGGAGGCAGAACTGGCTAAGGTCAGGCAGGTCCTGGAGAACAAGATAGCCGCGCAGAAGCTAAAGGATTTTGGCCTGAGCCCGGATGAGGTCTCAGGCAAGCTATCTTCGATGACTGATGAACAGATTCATCACCTGGCTTCGCTTTCTGATCGCATCACCGCCGGCGGTGATGGGGTAGGCACGGTCATCGGCGTATTATTCATCATTATTCTGGTCATAGTAATTATCAAGCTTCTGGATAAAAGGATTATCATAAGATAGCGCCATCGTGACCCCGTTCCTTTCCGTGGCCTGGCGCAGGAATATAGGATTGCTTGCCGTCGTTCTACAGGTTTTTCTGGCAACCTCCTGCAGCCGCATAACTACACGTCTCCAGATTATCGAGGCAATTACAAGCGGAGAGGAACGAGGTTACTACATCTCTTCCGTTCCTTTTATTTATCAAAAAGATAAGCGTTGCGGGACGGCGGCCCTGGCCGGCGTCCTTCACTATTATGGGGATCCAATCAGTGAGGAGGCAATTGCCGGGGATATTTTTTCTCCGGAGCTGGAGGGCACATTGCTATCCGACCTGGAAAATTTTGCCCGCCGCCGGGGATTCTACACCCGTGTCTATCCGGGAAGTCTGTCCGACCTCAAAAGGCATATCAAACGTAATGAGCCTGTTATTATCCTTATCGATGAGGGTTTTTCAGTCTATCAGCGTCTCCACTACCTCGTAGCGGTGGGGTATAGTGAAAAGCGGAGGCTGGTGATTGTCCATACCGGGACAGAGGCCGATGCCCTCTGGTCTTACGGACGGCTGGAATCGGCCTGGGCCCGGATGAATTATCTTTGCCTCCTTATTATGCCTGTTTCTAAGGCCACAACAGAGTGATATGCGTTCTATTATTACAACGGCATTTAAATACATAAATTCGCCAAATCCCCCCTCACCCCCCTTTAGAAAAGGGGGGATGGGGGGATTTAGGCTTTTTAATTGCCGTAGCTATATCTTCCGGGCTTTTGTACTATTTTGGATTTTTTTGTGCCTGGGCTGCGGAAAACTGCCGGAAATCGTCATTCTTCACGATCCGCTCACGGCGGAGGAACACAATGACCTTGGTGTCTCCTACGAAAACAAGGGAGAGTATGCCTTAGCCGAACGTGAGTACCGGGAAGCGTTAAAGAAAAAGAAGGATTTTTTCAATGCCCAATTTAACCTCGGGAACCTCTACTTAAAGATGGGACGAGAGAACGAGGCGGAAGATGCCTACAACAAGGCTGTAGCCCTTGATCCCGCGCAGCCTGATGTTTATAACAATCTGGCCCATCTTTATCTTCAGGGCGGGCGCCATCCGGATGAAGCGCAAAAAATGGCTGAAAAGGCCGTGAGCTTATCCGGCCCTACGCCTCGGCGTATCTTCGAGCGGCGCTATCGTTATCTGGATACCTTGGGCATGGCTTATCTTGGTCAGGGAGAGGTTGATAAGGCGCTCCGGTGTTTAGAGGAGGCGCTTGACATTGCGCCGGATGAAGACAATATCTTTCTGGTTGAGGTCTATAGGCATCTGGGCGGGGCCTATCGGATAAAAGGGGACGAAATCCAGGCAAAAAAATATCTGGATAAGGCCCTGGAGTTGACAAAAAAAAGCCGTTCTTTTTAGGTTATTTATCTAACTGCCGATAAAACAATAAAGGAGGCAGGGCCATGAAGATAAAAGAGACAGTAACCCATTTGCCTGGCGGGGCCGGCCGGTTACAGCCCGGGAAAAAAATAGAAGGGGCGTCCTTTCGGGATGTCTTTTCCAAAGTTGCGGGGAAGGCAGATCAAACGCCTGCGAGCGCAGGGCTAAATAATGCGCCGCCGCTTTCTTCTATTGAGGCGCTTGCCGCTCCGGGGACAGATACCAGGCTCCGGGGAGTGGCCAGGGCAGAGGAATTGATTGCCCTTCTGGATCAATACCGTATGGCCCTTGCTGATCCAAAGAAAACCCTGAAAGATGCCGGTCTCCTGCTTAATTCGGCTGGTGAGAAGGTCAGACAGCTTGATCCTGTTATCCAGGGATTGCCTTCAGGCGACCCGCTCAAAAGGCTTCTGAATGAAACAGGGGTTATTATTGCGGTTGAGACCATTAAATTCAATAGAGGCGACTATCTTTAATACCAGGTTGCAATCCTTACTTACCCCTCAATGACCTTAACATAAACCTTTCGAGTGCGCGGGCCGTCAAATTCGCAGAAAAAGATGCTCTGCCACGTCCCCAGCAAGAACTTACCTGATTCTACA
Organism: Thermodesulfobacteriota bacterium; assembly: GCA_031082315.1. Lineage (NCBI taxonomy): Bacteria > Pseudomonadati > Thermodesulfobacteriota > Thermodesulfobacteriota bacterium. The sequence goes on along the minus strand of JAVHLC010000010.1, from coordinate 9,681 downwards.
ATTACCTTTACCGAAGAGCCCATGATACTGGCCTTTATGTGGGCCGGCGAGTTGCCCTCAGCGTGACGGTAGGGGAAACGAAAAGGTATTACCTCATTCAGGACGGCCAGGATGTCCTTTTGCACGTCTGGATCCGCCCCTTCATTAATGGTAACCCCGGCGGTGGTATGGGGCACAAAGATACAGCACAAGCCGTTCTGGACGCCTTTTTCCTTTAAAACCCGCTCTACCTGTCTGGTTATGTCTATTAATTCAGTCTGATTTGTCGTCTTTATGGTGATAGCGGCAGACATGGAGGTGTTCCTCTTAAGATGTCAGTTTTGAGCCTCGGCTATCAGCAACCTGACTATTACCGTTGTTCCTTTCCCGGCCTCACTTTCGATGTGGATGGTCCCATTTGACCCGGTCACTATCTGATAAGCTGTCCATAAACCAAGCCCCGGCGACTGGGTCCCTTTTGTAGTAAAGAAAGGCAGAAAGACCCTGGAGATATCTTCGCGCGTGATCCCCGATCCCTGGTCAATAAATCGAATCTCGACCATGTTCTGATCCCTGATCCGGTTTATGTTAACCTCGATACCTCCTTTGCCATGCATGACCTCAACGGCATTCTGCACGATTTTTTCAAAGGCCAGGGAGATATTGTCTAAGGCCTTCACGGACAGGGCCTGCCCGTCACCGGTAACCTTTATGGTGAAGGGCGCAAATTTTTTTCGGAGTGAGGAGAAAATAAAGGGAATATCTGCCGTAAATAACCCTTCTTTTTTGACGTAGGAAGTAACCATAAGAAGTTCGTTGACTACTTCCGTGACGCGCAGCGCGGCCTCAACAGCAGATTTTAAGCGGTCTCTGGCCTTCTCTATCTCGCTATGCTGCAGATGTCCGAGGGCAAGGTCCCCCAGGGCCACTACCGTGGTCATCCTGTTGTTCAATGTGTCGGCTAGGCCCCGCACCAGTTCCAGAAGGGCGTCTTGTTTCTCTTTTTGCTTGGCTATTTTCCCCAGGCGTTGTCTGTCCAAGGCTCGTTGCACCTTAAAGAGTAGATCAGCCTGTTCACAGGGTTTAAGGATGTAGTCCATGGCCCCGGCATACATGGCATTTACGGCCGTTTCAACGGAGGAATGCCCGGTTATCATGAGGACTACCGATTCCGGCGAGATTTTTTTGGCCTCTTTAAGCAGGGTGAGCCCATCCATGCCATCCATGACCAGGTCGGTAAGGATCAGGTTATAAAATTCACGGCCCAGGCTGGCCAGGGCCTCTTTGCCGCTGGTGACCGGCGTGACCTGATACCCGTCTCGTTCCAGCATGCTGGTCAGGATGTCCAGCGTGAGCTTGTCATCATCTACAACCAGAATTTTGGGGTGTGCTGTATTGGACATATTTTTACCTGATGGGTTATAGGAATATTATGGGTATTTGGATTTCATGTCAAGAAATCTAATTTTTGCCTTGACGTATGGGCAGCTTAGTGAGAATTAAGTTATAGAGACCGGGAAGAGTGACAATTATATGAATGCTACGCCTGTTTTTAAAAGCGACATCTTAAAGGCCCGCACACAGCGGCTCCAGGAAAAGATGCAGACGTTGGGCATCGCTGGGGCCCTCATAAGACAGAATGCAGACCTTTACTATTTTAGCGGCACGCTGCAGGATGCGTATCTTTTTGTGCCCCTGAGCGGCGCGCCCCTTCTCATGGTCAGGCGCAATCCGGCACGGGCGAGAGCGGAGTCTTCCCTTGAAAACGTCATACCGTTTGGCGGTGTGCGGGAGATAACCAAGACGATAGCCGGGCATGGTTATGATGTCCCGGGGTTTCTGGGCCTGGAAATGGATGTCATCCCGGCCAAGCTATATCTTTATTTAAGAAATGACGTATTTCCGGGAGTGGAAATAACAGACATCGCTCATGCCATTCGCGAGGTGCGGATGCTCAAGTCTCCCCTGGAGATAGAATGGCTGCGGCAGGCCGCCGGACAATTGAACAGCGTTATTAAAGAAGTGCCGGATTTATTGCGGCCGGGGATGACCGAACTGGAACTTTCCATTGAGCTTGAATACCGGCTCCGCCGGGCCGGCCACCAGGGATTTATGCGTATGCGGGCCTGGAATCAGGAACTCTTCTTTGGGCACATACTATCCGGGCCGTCCGGCGCGGAACCTTCTTACTTTAAGGGGGCCACCGGAGGCAGGGGTATCAATCCGGCCTTCAGCCAGGGGGCGTCAAGCAAGGTTATCTCGGTGGGGGAGCCGGTTAGCATTGACCTGGGAGGATGTGTAAATGGTTATATGACCGACCAGACCAGGATGTTTGCCCTCGGTTTCCTGCCCGAGGAGTTGAAAAAGGCTTATGAGGCGGTCATTGAGATACACTATGGACTCCGGGAAAAGATAAGGGTGGGCGAGACCTGTGGCCGCATCTATGAATGGGCCTCTGACAAGGCGGCCTCTCTGGGCTATGCGGACAACTTTATGGGCTGTGGAGAGGCCAGAATGCCGTTTATCGGCCACGGCATAGGGTTGGAAGTAGATGAGCTGCCGGTCTTTTCGGCCCGGAATCCCCTGCGGCTGGAGGCCGGGATGACTTTTGCCGTCGAGCCAAAGCTCATCTTCCCCGGGGTGGGGCACATAGGCGTTGAAGATACCTACGTTCTTACGCCGGAGGGCCTTGAGGCGATCACCACGTCACCGGATGAGATGGTGATTATCAACCCCAGGTAAGCGTTCAGCTATCAGCAGTCAGCTTTCAGCTTTGAGTCGCGCCTGGAGGTCGCTCCTATAAGGCAGCGCGTAGCCTGTAGCGCATAACAAATAACAAAGTGGGTGCGCTTTATTTTTACTAAACGCTAAGCCCTAGTCGCTAATAAGTGGTATTTTTTCACCAAGCAACGCAACCCGAAGCCACCTGCACGCAAACTTAAAGAGAGAAAGTTCGTCTTGTAACGCTGGCCTTATCTCTTCGCCCTTAAGGTTGTATGTATCCAGGAAGCCTTGTCTGCACACCAGTTGAGCGAATTCGTCCAGGCTGTAACTGGCGAGAAAGAACATCTGTATGCCCGTTTTGTCCAGACCGCCGGCGGGAAACCTCTCGCTAAGGGTTACCTGAGACCACAGGTCGTTCATCTCTTCGTAAACGGCCGTCCCTTGTCTCTCCCGCCATTTCCTTATGGTTAACAAGTTATTTTCTCCTGGCAATCCCCCTGTATCCCCCTTTCCCCAAGGAAAATTTTTTTCATTAAAGCCCAGGCAAAATGGCCTCTTAACTACTGAATACAAGGGCGTTGCCGGTCTGCTGTCCCTGGCTTTGTCAATACATGGTTCCAGCGGAAAGATGCGGCATGACCAAGGGCGGTCTGGATATACCCGGCATCCATCCGGACTGGAAAACGGGCAGAGTTTCTCGTCCCCTATCATCTTCATTACCACCAGGGGGTGGCCGATCTCTTCCATATAGATGGCCGCAGTATATGTATCCAGGAATTTTCTCGATGAGAGTCCCAGATTATTTTTTAGGCGCATTATGTCGTAAGGAGTCAGAAAAAGGTTGATATCCCGGCAGCACCGGTTGAAGCAGTTCAAGCCCTTCCGGCAGTCAAAGGGAAATATGTCATCCAGGCCAAGCGTCATTGTCTCGTTCATTATTGTCTCCTCAAGGCTGAACGCTGAATGCTGACGGCTGATTGCTTATTAATTTTTCACTGCAATAAAGGCCATCTCTACCCGCGCGTCTTTGGGCAACCCGGAAACCTCCACGGTGGCCCGGGCCGGCGGATCGTCTTTAAAGAATTCACCATAGACGGCATTCATGGCGGCAAAGTCATTCAAGTCTCTCAGATAGACAGTAGCCTGCACCACATCCGCATAGCCCATACCTGCCGCTCTTAATATCGCCCCAAGATTTTTCAGAATCTGCCCGGTCTCGGCGGCTATATCTACATTGACCATCTCTCCGGTGACCGGGTCAAGGGCGATCTGCCCGGAGATGAACAACTGGCCGCCGGCCATGACCGCCTGACTATACGGCCCTATGGCCTCCGGCGCCGCTTTTGTAGTAATGATCTTTTTCATCTTTTTTCCCTGTCAGGACACAGATTTTCGCCGATATCCGCAGAAAAATTTCCCCCCAAATTATCTGTCTATATTTAAAATCCTTGTAACACGTTAGGTGTTTTAAACAGTCCTACATTCAGAAAAGGCTATTAATCTGGAACTCAGAAAATCAGGAAAAGATAGACCCGCTTTATTTGGGTTTGCACTTCCCTGAGTCCCTGATTTCCAGATTTGATATGTTTCTTTGCACTTTTTATCATGTATTTTCAAAAGCTAAATTATTACAAATCCTGTCAATCTGCGTTCATCTGCGTCCAAAATTCCTGGTTTATTCGAGAAGTTTCCTCCCCCGGCCGAGAAGACCATAGGTAAGGATACTGGCAAGCACCACTATGTCTTCCGTAGGGAGGAAGGAAGGGATCGTTTCATCAAAGAGGATGTTTCCTTCTGCCGGGAATTCGTCATCCCCCTGCCAGAGTACAAAGGCTAGGGGGATATTGGGGAGCGGACGACACACGAGCGAGATGTCGCCCAGCCCAATAGAGGACAGGGTAGGCAGCCCCTTGGAAAATTCCCGCAATATCTCCGGGTGACGGCCAAATAAACCGGTGAAAGGCTTAATGCACCTCTTGACGAAAGGTTCATAGTAAAACTGGCCGGACGGGACCTGCCGGAAGGTTATCCAGTTTCCCGTGATCGGAACTCCCCGGGCGTGTATCAGGTAATGGAGGATAACGATTTGTTCCGTTGGTTTTAGCGTTTTTGGGCCGGTGATAACTTCGATTTCCACTTCCGGGAAGTGGATGGCGCACTCTCCGGCCCAGAAAGTGAGATGGAGGAGCCCTTCGCCCCGGGCGTTTCCTTCCCAGCGGCCGCCGGTTCTTATGGAGATTGGTTCCGGCTCCATCACGGCCAATGTTTTCCTGGCTAACGAGATCGATTCCTGGTAAGCCTCTTCAAAAGGCATGTTTCACCCGACAATATGCTCACCGCAAAGACGCAAAGCACGCAAAGTTAAATGACAAATGACAAAGCTCAGATGTCAAGTCAAGCCCAAAGTTAAAATGTCAAAAGTATCACTGGCTTAGTGTTTTGGCATTTGGGCTTAATACATTTTTTCTCTGCGTGCTTTGCGCCTTTGCGGTGAAAAAAGTTTTTACGATCTTTGCAAAAACAACCTTACCTGCCGGACGATTTCATCTGCATCCGACGGCGCATACCACTTTATTTCCGGGTCGCCTCTGAACCACGTCAACTGTCTCTTGGCATAACGCCTGGTGTCCCGGATCATGGTACGCAGCATCTCATCAAAGGTGTATTCACCTTCGAGATACCGGATGACGTGCCGATAGCCGAGCGACTGCATGGGTTTGAGGTCATTAGCGTAACCGGCCGCAAGAAGTCCCTTGACCTCATCAATCAGGCCCGCCTCCAACATCTCATGTGAGCGAATCTCGATCCTTTCATAAAGCTTATCACGCTCGAGTTCAAGCCCTATTTTTAACGTGTCATATTTGCTGTCGCTAAATTCATGCTCGGATTGATAAACTGAAATAGGTTTGCCGGTCAGGCGGAATACCTCGATGGCCCGCAGGATGCGCACCTTATCGTGGCTGTGGATTTTCTCGGCGGTCCCCGGATCTACCTCTTTCAATTCTGCATAGAGGCGGTCCGGGCCGTTTTTTTCCATTTCGTTCCGTAACGTCTGGCGTATGGTCTCGTCTGCAACCGGAAGATAAAAGAGGCCGCGCGTCAGGGCCTTGATATAAAGGCCGGTTCCTCCGGCCACAAAGGCGCATTTCTCCCGCCCGGATATATCCCCGATAACCCTTTCCGCATCCTGCCGGTAGCGGGCGGCATTATACACCTCATCCGGATAGACGATATCCAGGAGATGGTGCGGCGCCAGTTTTCTTTCCTCTGGTGAAGGCTTGGCCGTGCCGATGTCCATCAGCCTATAAATCTGCATGGAATCGGCATTTATGATCTCACCGCCGGACTCCCGGGCCAGCGCAATGGACAGGCCGGTCTTTCCAACTCCCGTCGGCCCGGCAATGATAATCAGCGGCAGTTTTTTATTTACGCTTGAAGCCTTTTTCCAATTCATAGTACGTGTAGAGCTGCCGGATGGGCCGGCCATGCGGGCAGTTTGAAGAAACGGGACAGGAGTTAAGCTGCTGCAAAAGGCTCTCCATTTCCTCGACCGTCAGCGGTTGTCCGGCTTTTATGGCGGCGTGGCAGGCCATAAGGGCCAGAATATCATTAAGGAGTCTTTCGTCCAGGAACGAGCCTCCGGCAGTGGCCATGATAGCCAGGGCCGATTCCACCAATCCCTTTATATCCCGGTTGGAGAGTATGGCGGGCGCAGCCCGGATAACAAAGGTTTCTCCGCCAAACGGGGCTATCTCCATCCCCAATGCGGCGAAATCCGCAAGATGGCCGGATAAGGCCTCTCTTTCGGATCGGGCCAGTTCAAGGGTTACAGGAAAGAGGAGTTGCTGGCTATCAATCCCACCCTTCCGGAGTCTGTCTTTGAGACTCTCAAAAAGGATGCGTTCGTGAGCGGCATGCTGGTCGATGATAATCAGCCCTTCTTCCGACTGGCAAAGGAGGTAGCTTGCGGCCAACTGGCCGATAAGTCGCAAATCAGAAGGTGGGGGTTGGGTCAATGGAAGAGAACCGGTGTATGGAGCCGCTTTTTCCTGCACACTGCCCCCGACCTTTAGAGGTTCTTCAGAAAAGAGGCCCTGTGTCTGATGGATAGCCACGCCGCAGGCAGATTTATAGGGTTCTCTATATGGTTCCCATGAGCGGTGCGTCTCGGCCGGTCCCGGCCCTCCGGCTTTTTGCCGGGAGAGAATGGCCGCGCGGATGCCTTCACTGACTATCTGATGTATCAACTTGGGTTCCTTGAAACGAACCTCATGTTTGGTTGGGTGCACATTTACATCCACCCCGGCCGGAGGAAGCATTACGTAGAGGGCTCCGACCGGATAGCGTCCCTTCATAAGGAAGCTTTCGTAGGCCTCAAGGACGGCATGCTGGATGATCCGGTCACGTACAAAACGTCCGTTGATAAAGATGCAGAGGGACCGTAAAGAGGCCCGGTTTATCTCCGGCCCGGCTATATAACCGGAGAGGGCTATCTCTCCGCGGACATTTGACACCGGGATCAGTTTACTGCTGTGGTCAAGATGAAATATGGCTTGCAGGCGATCCTCGGGCTTTTCGCCGGATGAAGTGGTAAACACCCCGCGCCCATCATTAGAGAAGATAAATTGCACGGCGCAGGCGGCAAGCGCTATATGCTCAACGACGTCCTGGATATGTCCGGTCTCCGTGTCGTATGACTTAAGGAACTTCCGGCGGGCCGGCAGGTTGCCGAAGAGATCCCTTACTTCAACCACTGTCCCTTCCGGGCAGCCCGTTTCCAGGACTTCTTTTATGCGGCCATAATGGATGATAACCCGATGCCCGGATATATCACCGCGGCGACGGGATATCAGTGCCATCCTGGAGACGGAGGCGATGCTGGGCAGGGCCTCTCCCCTGAATCCCAGGGTGTTAATGTGGAACAGGTCCGTATCGGTCGCAATCTTGCTGGTGGCGTGGCGTTCCAGAGAAAGGAGGATATCCTCACGATCCATCCCCTCGCCATTATCTATGACCCGGATAAGCTGCTGTCCGCCGCCCGTTACCTCCACCTCTATGCGCTTTGCCCGGGCATCTAAGGCGTTTTCAATGAGTTCTTTCACCACCGAGGCCGGACGTTCGATGACCTCTCCGGCCGCAATCTGATTGGTAAGGGATTCAGAGAGTATCCTGATTTTTGCCAAAGTTTGATGATCTCGTGAAAAGTAAAATTTTACCGCAGAGGTCGCCGAGGACGCTGAGGTTATATGTTTTATGGTTTAGGGGCTTTCTCTGCGCACTCTGCGTACTCAGCGGTGAAATAGGCTTTTTATGAAGCCGTCTAGGTTGCTCAGTTGGATAATTTCAAGGTGACATTATCCTGGATCCAGTGTTCATCCCACCACTCGACCGGATTGACAAATGTCCCGCCTACCAGCATGGAAAAGTGGAGGTGGTCGCCGCCGGCCAGACCGGTAGAACCTGAGCAGCCCAACACCATCCCCTTTTCCACCATTTGCCCGGGAGCGACATTGATGCTGCTTAAGTGGGCATACAGGCTGAAGATCCCCTGCCCGTGGTCCATGATAACGGTATTCCCGTAAATACCGAGGTATCCGGTAAAGATAATCTTGCCGGTATTGGCGGCCTGGATGGGCGCCCGTTCGTTTGAGGCCAAATCAATACCCAGATGGACAGCACGGTCTATTTCCTGCCCGTTGTAGGTGTAGATACGCTGATCGGCAAAGAGGCCCATGGGCGCTGCGTTTTGCATACGCAGAAATGCCCCGGTCCAGAGCGGCCCGGCCTCAGAACGGGAACAGATCTCCGCTACTTTGCGGTCATTTTCAACCCTGATTTTGTGGTTAACCTGCACAAAGACCTCTTCATGGCTCCCCTTAAGGTCTGGATAATGTTGCATAAGCTCCGGCATCTTGGTCTGCAGAAAGGCCGGAGAGAGAGCGATATTATCTGCCCTGAACCGGCGGGTTTTTATACGATACGTAAAGGGCACCCGTGCCGTATTGCCGGCCTCGTCGCGAGCGGCAAGGTATAGGGGAACATCGGCCGGTGCGTCCCACGGCAAGGCGAAATAGGCCACATAAACCCCTTTAGGGCCTTCCGGTTTTGGATACCCGCGATAGAATTTCCGGCCTACATAGACACCGCTCACCGGAACATCATTCTCTGCCTGATAGACAACGAGCCCGCTGCCCCCCAGGTTGATATTATGGGCGGTGCTCAGGGCATAAACGTCAGGCGGCCTGCTGTCAATGGAGACCTTTTTATCTATGATGCGCCTGTTGCCTGAAAACCACCCCCACCATGAATAATCCCGGACCGATACCCGGAGAACGGCCTCACCATTAACCAGCCCCGCGCCAAGAGGGCGAAGCGTTACAGGCGTAGAGTGTCTTTTTACGTTTCCTCTCAAAAGCAGGCCTCCTCTGGGAAAAGACTGCCTTGCCATTTCTACCTTTTTACCTCCCTGGAGAAGGGTTACCTCTATTTCCCTGAGTCCGCTCAGCCTGTCTTTAGCGGTAATAGTTATGGTCTTTTCCGTGCCTACGCGGTTAACATCAGGTGCAATGCGCACCTCCGGCTTAAAAAATTCAAATTTTAATGCGGCTACTGCAAGTATTAAAAAGAATATTAGTAGTCCGAATACAGTGATGGGAAAGCGGGATTTAAGCATAAGGCGAGATTTACTCCTTTTAGGCTGTTATAACTTACGAAAGTATACTGAAACAGGCAAAACGTCAAGTGGCACAAGATTCCACATCCCGGAATGACACCATGACTAAGTTAGTTTTCATCCGAAAATCCCCCTGTATCCCCCTTTCATAAAGGGGGATTTCAATATTTTCCCCCCTTAGCAAAAGGGGGGTGTGGGGGGATTTGGCATTTCCTCTCTTTGGAAAAGGGAGGACAGGAAGGATTTTAAATCAGCTTTGTCCGGTTAGGTTTTTGCATGTAAGTATTCCCATTGATCTTTGATAT